>NZ_ALBR01000091.1:0-104943 GCF_002081505.1 Bacillus sp. CDB3
CACAACTTATTAGTTACTGCCTAAATGTTCTCTCTCATGTATCAATACCTTTTTCTATTTTTTTAAACTTTGCAACAGAACCCCTCTATACCTATCTTTATTTTTAAACAAACGTTTGATTCGTCATCCTTCATACGAAAACAAGAAAGATTCGCTAAAATTCGTTAGTATCTGAACATTGAATATTCTGTCTCTAATTAGAGGTGATATGCTATACTTATGAAAGTCTTTTGTATAAAATTTCTATACAAAAAATGTGTTGCAAAAAAATCCTGGAATCGAAAAAAATAAGGAAGGAGTTTCCAAAATAAAAAACATTTTAAACTAAGACCATTAGAACGTGAAGACTTAAAATTTGTACATATTTCAACAAACAATGCGAATATTATGTCTTATTGGTTTGAAGAACCCTATGAAGCATTCGTTGAATTGCAAGATTTGTACGATAAACATATTCATGATCAAAGTGAACGCCGTTTTATTGTGGAAAAGAATACAGTAATGATTGGATTAGTTGAATTAGTAGAAATTGATTACATTCATAGAAGAGCAGAATTTCAAATTATTATTGATCCAAACCATCAAGGAAATGGCTATGCAATGGATACAACCTGTTTAGCCATGAATTATGCTTTTTCTGTACTAAATTTGCACAAGCTCTATTTAGTTGTAAACACAACCAACGAGAAAGCAATTCATATTTATAAAAAGGTTGGTTTTTCTATAGAAGGAGAATTACGGGATGAATTTTTTGTAGACGGTCAGTATCACAATGCTATCCGAATGTGTATGTTTCAAAAAGATTATCTAGAATAACTTCAAGAAAGAGCAGTTTATCATCAGTAGCAAAATTCTCTTGAGCATCTTTGATTGAAAAAATACATATATAAATTAGAGGTGTGTCTATGATTATCCGAAAAAGAGCTATTTTCATTTTCTTGTTATTTGTGTTGTTTGCCCCCTCCAAGTCATTTGCAGAAAACATAGGGACACCACATACACATCTAAAATTATTTGAGTATTTTTTACAATGCGAACAAAAAAGAAGTTACGGAAGGTTATTATTGGAATGCGCTGTTTTGTACAAGCAGCAACTCCGCTCCTTGCTTTTGAAATGGTACATAACCTGGCTCATCTAAAATTAATAAATCACAGGCTTCAATTTGTTTCTTGCTACGGGTTAAATTCCCTTGTTTTAAAGCCTCTTCTAATAGGCCTACTAAATCTACAACTCGAAAAAACTTCACTTGGTATCCTTGTTCACAAGCCTTCAAACCTAATGCTGTTGCTAAATGCGTTTTCCCCGTTTCAGGAGATCCCAGTAACAAAAGATTTTGTTTCCCTTCAAAAAATCGCAATTCACAAATATGCTCTTGACTCGTTGTAGATGGCAGATGAATTTGTTCGCTCCATTTATAATTTTTGAGCCATTTTAACTCTTGAAATTTCGCTTTCTTGATTAAGTTTGCTACTTTTTTCGTTTAACGAGATTCAATTTCTATATTGAAAATATCACGCAGAAATTGTTCTTTGGTTTCAAAAGGTATTTCATCATAATGATCCACAATATAGCTTAAATGCAGTGATTTACAGGCGTCTTGCAGATTTCGTTGTATCATAATGAGAATGAACTCCTTTCTAAAGTTGGACAAAGCTTTCGATAATATTGCTGAAGATCTGTTTCGTAATCTATTAAAACAGGTGGCGTATGATTTTCCTTCCATTTTTGTGGATACGTCACTTGTTTGGTTTGCAATATGATATCAAGTTCGTGAGGAGTTTTTTCAACCATTCTTCATTCTCTAGCAGTAGGTGTAGCTGCTGTAATGAGTATTTTTGAATTAAATATTTTAATCCTGTTAAACAGGCTTTTCTTTCATCCTTATGAAAGAGCAGATAATCTTGAACCCGCTGAGGTAAATATTTAAAGAATCTGGAATAACGAACAACACGTGGTTTCTTTTCTCAATCTTCAAAAATTTCTTCCCATGGAACCGGTCTATTCGTGTGCATATACGGTCTGTATTCTGTAAAAATGTTTTCACCTTCTGCGGTATAACATGTAATTGATCCCATTCTTTTTTAATAATAATCACTTGTTTTACATTCGTTTTACGTAAAACAAAACGTTCTTGATCCACTGTGATTTCTCCATATTTATTTACTGTTGTTGTGTGCATTGAGAAGACCGTTAGGTCTTCCAAAGGTAATGACTTCAACGCAGTCTTATCATCCTTCCAAAGGTCTTCAATCATGACTTCCTTCTCATAATGTAGACCTTTTTGATCTTCCATTGCTTGTACTTCTAACCACTGTGCGAGTTGGGAAAAACTCTCCATAATGGGAGCGGTCGTAAACCAATTGTTTCGTGTATAACTGACTTTCCGTTCAACGTTCCCCTTTTCATGTCCACTATAAGGAACTTCAAAGTTATAATGTATTTGAAATTGCAAAAATGCATCCGTATAAGTTCGATTATCGCCTTTTCCTACTGTGACTACAGCGGCAGATAAGTTATCAATTCGAAGGTGCGTTGGTACACCACCAGCTTGATGAAATAATTGTTTTAAGCCTTCTAAAAAGCATTCCGTATTTTCAGATGGTAATGGATATACAAATGCTGCATTACTGTAAGGAAAGCTCAGTAAAAGTGCTTTAATGTCTTTGTATGCACCGTCTTTTACAACTGTCATATTCCCAAAATCTACTTGTGCTTCTCCTGCTGGGTGCTCTAATCTTTCATATCGTGTTTCCTTCTCTATTCTCATTTGTGGTTTTCGGAGCTGAATGTACTCACATACGGTTCGATACGAACCCTTAAAATCATATTCCGTTTGTAATTGTTTCCATATTTTTTTATTTGTTCTTCTTTCCTTACGACGAAGTTTACTGTCCTCTTCTAGCCACAGATCTATCATATCGCCGTATTCACTATTATACAGCATACCTCGCTTTGTATAACTGATATCCGAAGGATGAATTTCCCCATCTGCATATTTTTTTACTGTTTTCCAATCTTTCCCGACCTTTCTAGCAATCTCAGATATACTTAAATCCTCATTCTCTCGTAAATGTTTGATATAATTAATTTCAGGCATTGTTAGTATCCTTTCCGTTTCCTCCTCTGTTTTTAGTTGTAGCACCCAAAACAGTAAAGGGAATTTTAGGAACTGACAAGCCTCTTTTTTATGCTAATTTTTTCAGGACAAAATTTCTGCTCAGCTCAGTACTTTAATTCTGCACTAAACAACCACCTGATATCCAATTTGATATGGCCATTTCACCTAATGGATTAAAAGCTGCAAATTAAACAAAAACAGGCTGTGGAGAAAGTCTTCTCCACAGCCTGTTTTTGTGTCTGAACCTCTTTTTATGTGTCAACACTGATAAAAAAGAGGAAAAGGAGAGATTTCTTATGATGGGTGCTTTAAAAAATCATCGCGATGAACGTGTATCTGTTTCTGTAGAAGAGTTAGTTCCACAAGATCATTTCCTTCGTGCGATTGAAGCGACAATTCGTTTTGATTTTATTGAGGAGAAGTTACGCCCTTATTACTGTGAAAACAATGGACGTCCGTCAATCCATCCTATCGTTTTATTCAAAATGATGTTTATTGGATATTTTTATGGTATTCGTTCTGAGCGTCAATTGGAAAAGGAGATTAAAACGAATATCGCCTACCGTTGGTTTTTAGGGTTTTCTCTATCAGATACTATTCCAGATCATTCTACAATCAGTTGGAATCGCCGTACCCGTTTTATTCATACAAATATTTTCGAAGAAATTTTTGATGAGATTGTGAGGCAAGCGACGGAGAACCGGATGGTGGGAGGACGTGCACTGATGACAGATTCTACACATATTAAGGCCAATGCTAATAAAAATAAATTTGTACATAAATATAAAAAAGAAAAGGCAAAGTTTTATATAGATGAACTAGAAGCTGCGGTAATCGAAGATCGTGAGGTACACGGAAAAAAGAATTAAAACCTAGAAAGGAAAGTGATACCCCTACTAAAAAAACTCGTATAAGCACTACGGATCCAGATAGTGGATTTTTAATGAGAGATGGAAAACCGAACGGTTTTCATTTCTTAGATCATCGTACAACTGATGCGAAGTACAATATCATTACAGATACCTATATAACGGCTGGAAATATGGCAGATTCCGAGCCGTATTTAGCACGTCTACAAGCTCAAATTAATAAATTCGGATTTAAGGTGGAAGCTGTAGCTCTTGATGCAGGCTATTTTACAGGTTATATCTGTAAGAAATTATCAGAAAGAAATATATTTATGGTGATGGGGTATCGCCGATTTGGAAAGCGAAATAAAGAAGTACCGAAAAGCCAATTTAAATATGTAGAAGAAATGAATGCATTTGCTTGTCCGATGGGATGTATTTTAGAGTATGCGACAACGGATCGCGAAGGATATCGTCAATATAAATCGAATCCAGAAGACTGCGCTGTTTGTCCGCTACGTGAGGTGTGCTTTTCAAAGAAACAGAAACAAAAAGTTATCACTCATCATGTATGGGAGAAATATAAAGATATCGCTAGAAAAAACAAGCTAACAGTTACAGGGAAAAAGTTGTATAAAGTACGCTGTTCAACTATAGAGCGAAGCTTTGCGGACGCCAAAGAACTCCATGGCTATCGATATGCTCGGTTTCGGGGGCTGAAGTCTGTCCAAATGCAGGCTTATCTCACCTCAGCTTGTCAAAATATGAAAAAAATAGCCCTCCATCTGACCAAAAAGGGTCTGGTGGAGGGCTATTTTTCTAAATTCTATTATTTTATGTTGTTTTCATTTGCTAAAATCAAAAAGATTTCAGAGTGTTGGGAACCCTTTAGGGTTCCCAACACTCTGAGCCACAGTCTATTTATAAATAGATTGTGGCTATTTTATTAAGTAGCCCCCAAAAAAGTAATCGTTGCCGTGCGCCCCATTATATTTGTACCAGAATCGTAAGGATTATTTTTGGTATTAAAAACCAATAATTAGGTTATTCTAATAGAAACTAGGATAGCTAAACATTCTTTGATTTTCATATTAACAAAAAAGAAATCAGCAAAATTCAAATTATTATTTATTGATATATTTTAATTTATCGGAGGGATTTGGTATGCTTTATTCCAAATTAAGGAATTTAATATTGTGCTATATTTTTGATTGGCAATTCCCTTTACATCAAGTGGAAGAAATAACGTACAGGATTTTAAACTACTTACGTCATTATGATTATTTTCAGGTTCGCAAAGACGAGAGGCTTTTCTTCATTGAGATAAGTGTTTTAAACACAATTAGAAATCATATTAAAGGCATAACAATATGATTCGTATGTCATTACGAGCATTTAAAATACAAATGTACTACTTGTTTTTAATTATTTTGATAGGTTGGACATTCACACCTTTTTCTAATTATTTTTTAGGAATCGGTATCGGATTGTTCGTTAGTATATATTGTATTTGGATATTAGGACGCAGAATTGAACAATTAGGAGAAAGTATCATTCAAAAACGTAAAATACCATCTCTGGGGATACTTAATCGTTTTGCAGCAGCAATATTGGGAGCGATTATTATGTATAAAATTGATCATGATGTAGTAATATGGACGTTTGCTGCGGGTATTATGGGAGGATACATATTAATCGTTATTAATTTAGCTTATTATAGCATGCAAGACATTCGAGAATAGGTTCTACTGAAAAGATTTCTGAAAATAAGATCCTGAAAGAAAAACGACAATAGTAGTCGACGGTTACCAAAATTGGTTCTGTTGCAAAGGTTTCTAAATGAAATTAAAATGTAAGAAAAATGATTCGAGGAGCATGATGCATGAAATATTTTAAAGGAAAACAGTTCAAGAAAGATATTATTTTGGTAGCCGTTTTTCTTTAAGCTATCGTGATGTATCTGAAATCCTGAAAGAACGTGGAATTTCCGTTCACCCAACAACCATCATACGTTGGGTGCATGAATATGGCAATTTGATTTATCAAATTTGGAAGAAGAAAAATAAATCAGCACATTTCGTATGGCATCTAGATGAATCCTATACCAAAGTCAAGGGAGAGTGGCGTTATCTTGATCGTGCGATTGATCAAGAAGGATATACCTTGGATATCCAACTTCGTAAAACAAGAGGCCATCAAGCCGCCTATATGTTTATGAAAAGGTTAGTGAAAGCTTTTGGAGAACCAACGGCTCGCACAACAGACAAGGCTCCTGCCCTACTTTGTGCGTTCAAAAAACTGAAACATAAAGGTTTTTATGTGCATACGAAACATTGCACCGTTAAGCATCTAAATAACCTCATCGAACAAGATCATAGACATATCAAGCGACGTTTTGTTAAATCCGCAAGATTTCAAAGTTTTCGCCATGCTTCACGTACATTGAAAGAAAACGAGACGATTCATGCTATATACAAACAAAAGAGAAGTCACATTCCAGACTTCTCTTTTTCGACGTACAAGGAATTACAGAAATTATTCAGAATTTCTTAAACGATAACCGTATTTTGTAAACGGGTTTATGTTTTTTCAAACTTTGCAACAGAACCCAATATGGTAAACAATACTAGTGGAATTCGTCATGAATTAGTAGTTCGAGACGCTGAAAATGCAATTGATCAGATGAAGTATGAAATTGTACAAGAGTTTGGTATACAACTTGGTGCAGACACAACAGCTCGTGCAAACGGTTCTGTTTGTGGTGAAATCACAACACGTTTCGTAGCAATGGCGGAACAACAACTTGGCGGTGGGATCATCCGCTAACATAAATACAACAAATGATAGAAATAATAATTGGGCTTGGTTTATTAAGACTTGCAGAGGTATTTTGTTCTTAGAAGAAGAGAAAAAGAGCACTAATAAGGGAACAAAGAACAAACGTATCGTTTATATTTATATCTATATTATATAAATAGGAGTAATCAATTCCGTATGGCAAACGGTGATACAGTTCATGGTAAGCACTGATACAGTTTGTTCTTTGTTTCTCTTAATATACACGATTTTTGGTTCTTCATACCAATAAAAATCAAAAAGAAGTTATTTTGGTGTTTATTATGATAACAGTTGTAACAAAAAAGAGACGAACTTTTTCGTCTCTTTTTTGCAGGTATGAATTACGATGAAATGTGAAACACATGTGTGGATATATAAACTTATTCTATTTTTGGTCCAGTATACCTTTTTCATTATGACCTTTTTTGATTGGCAATTCACCTCGGCTATCGGATTAGTGAGATGCGTATGTAGGTAGTTTACTTTATGTTTCCGTTGAAATATATTGTTTTAACCTTGTTTTCCTTGTCATAAAAAATGTGTGTTGTGATTTCTACAAATCCTTTCTTGTCTTTTTTATTGAATAGAGTAGAAATTATCAATTTATTCCATAAAAAGGAGTAAATATTTTCCCACGCTTCATAGCATAGTAAAACCATAGATAGTAGAACTATAGGAGGTGATATATATGCCAAGCAAGCATATCAAAAAGAATCATACCGCATTGGTACAAGGTGCTGAGCCCGCAATCGATCGTATGAAGTATGAGATTGCACAAGAATTTAGCGTGAAACTAGGTCCAAATACAACATCTCGCGCAAATGGTTCTGTTGGTGGCGAAATCACAAAACGCTTAGTAGCCATAGCAAAACAACAACTTAATGGTAAGTCTAAATAACTTTAGACACTTAACGAAAAGCATCCAAATCGGGTGCTTTTCTTACGATTCATATTCACAAGTACATAAAATTTGCTGTCTTTTACTCAATCTATTTAAACTTGTATCCACTTTTCAACAGAACCATGTAATCATTCTTGATTTTATCTACATGTTTATTTCGTGACATCTTCATAAAAGTATTTTTCTACAAAGTAGATCACTTTCTCAGCATCTTCACGGGTTAAGCTGCAATAGGTATGTAACCATTTATCATTGAGCTCATTCTTCACCGTATGCATATCTATAGGGTTCCATTTGTTTTCGTTATGCACATCTTGAATATTCATATATGTTTGATACACATCCATTTTAAACTGCATGAGTTCCTCTTGTTCAGATGATTTGAGTTTGTTTATCGATCGGTCCGATAAAGACTCCATGTGTTGTACATCATATTGCCTTCCACATAGTATCATCGTAATTAGCACCTCTTTACATGTTATATTTTCGATTATAATTTCTACGTATCTACAACCTTTATATACGTGGACTTGCTACGGATATTCACCATTTTCTTATAAACGAACACTATGATAGTAAATATATAACACGGTCCCGGTATAGTCCATTGGTAACATGTAGTTCTGTTACGGAATTTTTTTAGCAGATACAAATCTAGCGTTTCCATTTCGGAATCCACAACATGAGATTGTGTTTTTATTAAAAAATACCGTTGTCTGTGGACTTTTTTGAAATGTTTATTTTTGTGTTTGTATGGTATGTTTAAATCCCTTAATTCTCTGTACAACGGCATCGCTAAATATTAATCATAATATTTAGCGATGTAATAAAATGAATGAATATATAAAGTAGGGTCCTGTTGCAAAGGTTTTCACTACTCTAAAATCATAGAATTAAAATAAAAATAAGAAGAATAAACCGTGTGAAATATACAAAATAGTGTATCTTACATTCATTATTTGTACCACTTTTCAACAGAACCCCTAACTCTATATACATCTAGGAGTGTGAATTAATCGTGAATGCAATGTTGAAAACAAGTATTTTGGCAGCTATATTATCTGTTTCTGTTATGGGGTGTCAAACCTCACAGACGCAAAAAGAAAAAGCAGTCCCGTTAACGGAACAACAAGTTATGGCAGATACATGGTATCAAACAGCCGGAGAAGTAAAAGCGCTCTATCATCAAGGATATAATATCGGAAAGCTGAAATTAGAAGCGGTGCTTGCAAAAGGAACAGAGAAAAAGCCTGCAATTGTTTTAGATTTAGATGAAACAGTGGTAGATAACAGTCCATATCAAGCGATGACAGTAAAAGAGAAGAAAGGTTTTCCTTATAAATGGGAAGAGTGGATTCAACAAGCAAAGGCAGAAGCGGTACCTGGTGCCGTCTTTTTTTTACAATATGCAAATGAAAAAGGTGTATCGATTTATTACATTTCGAATCGTAAACAAAGTCAATTAGAACCTACACTTCAAAATTTAAGTCAGTTGGGTATTCCACAAGCAGATAAGGACCACGTGTTATTGCAAGGGGAACAGGAAAAAGGAAAAGAAGAGCGAAGAAAACAAGTTGCTACAGAACATGATATTGTCCTATTCTTTGGAGATAATTTATCTGATTTTACTGGACTTGATGAGAAATTTGTTCAAGACAGAAATCAAGCGGTTGAAGATATGCATGCAGCATTTGGAGAAAAGTTTATCGTTTTTCCAAACCCTATGTATGGAGACTGGGAGGCATCTTTATATCAATATGATTTTAAAAAATCAGACACGGAAAAAGATAAGATTCGTAAAGATGCTTTGCATGCATTTGAATACCAAAAATAAGATTCTTTTCTAAAGAAAGAGCACCTTGCTCTATGCATACCTCTATTTAGAATGGTGTGATGAATAGATATTGGAAGATACTACAGTATATAATTTCGCTTTAGAAACCCAGTATTGTCAAATTTGTTTACATACCAGTTCTAACAATTTGTTGTATATTTTGACACTCCCACGGCTAAAGCCGCAGGCTGACTAACGTCAGTGGGATTCTTGCTACCAATGGCGAAGTCTATTTCTAGTATCGCTGACGTGCAAAATTGCGGTGTGCCATCACCACTCCGTATCCAGTGCATATAGCAGATACGGCACTCGTTCTATTACCAAACGAATCAGATTGTGAGTTCTCAAATATGTTTTAGCGTCTTGTGCTTGACGACTCAATACATTTTACGGAGTAGAAGAATTTGCTACTCCAACCTCAGATGTATTCTGTTTTCAGAGAACAAGATTGTTTTAGAGACTTTTACTTGTCTATTATGAAAATTATACCATTTCAAATGCTTGATGTATAGAACGTACCTTCGGTATTTTATCTGTACATCGCATTTGACCTCACTCTCATCTCACCCCTAAAGGGGGTGCTATCGCACCGTAGTGGGCTTTCCCGTTCGGAAAATCTGTAAGGTGAGGGAAAAGAGTTATGATTTTTTAGGTAATTGCATATATTTTGTTAAGTATTAGGATTTTTTGAGGTTATTGTGGCAGGGTTAGCTGGGATTGTGAAGAAACATAGAATAATCGTGAAAATAGACAAAAATAAAACGCATGTAAGGATGAGTAGCAAGTGAACTATTGGAAAGGGAGTGGGAAAATTATGATACATCGGTATGAAATTGATTTTTCTGTAATGTATGATGGCAAGGTAACAGACTTACAATCAGCAATTATTCCAGCACATTCTTTAGAAGAAGCAAATAAGAAATTACAGTCAGAAGTAAAAAGAAGGTTAGGAAAATGTCGTGTCAAAATTGATCATACAGGTTTACTTGTTTCAGAGGATAGTCGATACACAATTAGATGAAATAAAGAGAAGGGTCTTGCAATTAGCAAGACTTTTTCATTTGAAATTACTATGTTTATATAGAGTGATTGGTAGCTATCTGAATATCTGGAACTATCTATTATTGGAAATTTTCATTACAATAAACATGCAATGTTATGAATCAGAAAAACTAGCTGAACATGTAATAGATAGCGATTTTGACCATACCAACGAGGCTGTTCCAGCCCTTTATCTTTTAATGCACTAAACTGTTGTTCAATTTTCCCACGCTCTTTCATCAACTGTTTTCCAAAGATGGTTTGTGTAAATACCCACAGCTAAAGCAGTGGGTATTTACATCATGAGCAAAATAAAAAGCAAAAGTCCTTTAGCTTCACCAAACCGAAATTCATCTCCCACCTAAAATTGGACTACGCCCTGCAAAATTTTTGAGGAAGGAGAATTCTTTCGGGTAGTGCGTTAAATCGCTTCATTTGTGATTCTCCTTCTTTCTTCTAAAGCGGTACAGCATATACTACTAAATTATACTAGATTTTTTATTTGTTTTAAAAACTCGTTTTATAAGGGAGGTATTCATACACGAATGGTTCAATATCTAGGTTTTCTAGGATATTTTCATACTATTTTATAAAAATTTGTAAACAAATAAGGTTCTGTTGCTACGCTAAAAGTTCCGTAAGAAACGTATCGTATTTTTGAGAAAACCGCTCAAAAATATGATACGTACTACGTGAGGTTTCGCCCCCACACGACGAGCCTGCACTCTGGACAAAAAGTGGGTTATAGTATAGTCAAGGTTATCTCCTGGACCTTTGGTTTTCCTTCTTAACTGCATAATCAGCACAAAAAGACGAGATGGTCCTCGTCTTTTTATTTTGTATAAACATTCATATGAAGTTAACATAGCGCATCAATTATCGGTAGAAAGGATTTCGCTTTTTCCTTTCATATCATGATATGCATCATTTCATACATTTTTGTTCTATCCAGGTTTTTAGGAACTTTATCTTTTTATTTCCCATCTCAAATCTGTATAAAATCCTGTATATATTGCCCATTCAAAATAATAGTAATTGCTATAAATATTTTAAAATATTGAAACAAATACCCAACAACACAAAGGAAATCTATTTCAATCCTAGAATAACCATTGGAGAGCGAGGTGATAGCGTGGAAAAATACGAATATGTCTTGCTAAATAAAGAAATGAGCGAGCGACTAAGTATCGGGATGAGTACTTTAAGAAAGTGGGCTGCTGAGCTAGAAAAGAACGGGTATGACTTGGAAAAAAATGAGGATGGAACTCGTTACTATACCCGATATGACGAAGAAACGCTTATTTTATTTAAAACTTTAGTACAAGAACAAAATTTTAGCTTGAAACAAGCTGGAAAGGTTATTGTATCAAGACGTCAAGGTAAACGCTCTTTAGAAAGAGCGGGGGGCGCTCTTCAAAAAGATAAAAAGTAAGCCTCAAACGAAACTTCTTCTAATACCCAATTTTTAAATCCTATATCAACTGAACCATCTATTTTAACAGAAGACTCTATACAATCATTAATCAATTATGTAAGAGGCCAAGAACAACTTAACAGAATTCTTATAGAGAAAATTCAAGAAATGAAACAAGAACAACACTCTTATCAGACTCTGTTAGAACCTGTCTAGAATCTTTTTAATAAAAGCGCCACGCCTGCCAATAAGCAACTCTGTCTACTATTTTCAAGTGTTCGTTCACAGTTCTTCCATAGTCTGCGGTAATTTTCCAACCAAGCAAAAGTTCGTTCCACAATCCAGCGTTTCGGTAACACGACAAACTTGTGAAGTTCAGAGCGTTTCATAACTTCAACTGAACAATCAATCGTTTCTTTTATCGATTGTGCAAAAGATGGGCCTGTGTACCCACCATCACAAAGTATATTTGTCACTTTGTCCAATGCTTTCTTATGCCTTTCACACATTTGGATGGCACCCTCTCGGTCTGTTATATTCGCAGTTGTTATCTGAATCGCATGAATGAGACCGTTGGTATCTACAGCGATATGTCGTTTGATTCCTGAAATTTTCTTTCCTGCCGCGTAGCCTTTTTCACCAGCTGTCCATGTATTTTTCACGCTTTGTGCATCTACGATGCAGAAACTCGTCTGCTTCTTACGCCCATCTTGCTCACGATATGTTTCGACCAATTTTTTATGCACTTTTTCGAGAAGACTTGTGTCATTCTCGTCTACTTTCCGCCAAATCTGATAGTAGGCATACACGGTTTTCCAGTTTGGAAAGTCACTCGGCAGATTTCGTCATTGGCAGCCTGTTGTGAGCAGGTACAGTACGCCTCAGAATACTTCGTACAAATCAACTTTGCGGGGACGCGTCCTTTTCCGTGCGTTTTCTAAATCCTCTCGAATCAGTTCAAACTGTTCACGGGATATATTACTTGTATAATTGTGTATCATAGGAATCATCCTTTTTACATAGATTATACCCTAGATTTTAGACAGGTTCTTAGGAGGGGTGATGACACACCCTCGTCTTGAAGGCTGTTCAAAACAGAAATGGATTGCGAACGTTTAATCGTTCAAGAATCCCCTCCGTTACACCGTAAGGTGTAGGACTTGCGGCTTTAGCCGTGGGAGTGTCAATGCTTTTCATTTTGACACTATTTTTCATTTACAAACAATATGAATATTCTTATAATAAATAAGAAAAATATATCTTTATAAGGAAAGGGGATACATATGACACTTACACTTACTATATTCACACTTCGGGGAATTGTTATTCCACTTTTAAAAACTTTGATGTCATAAGTGGCTCTTATTCATATTCCAAGCAACCAACATTAAATTGAAGTACCTCCACTTATCATTGTGATTCGCCCTTCACATGATTGAAGTGGGGGTACTCTTTCGGTAAAATCTAATAGACTTCTAAACAGGGGTCTTTCTACTGCTTTTATCTTCAAATCCCTCTCAATTCCTTTTAACGGTTTATTTGTTTTGTATAACAAGTTTTATTCATTCCGCATACAAAAATTTCGAACCCCTCTTCTTTTCCTTAAGGTGAAAAATGAGCGGTCATATTTCCCCTACAAAGAACCAAAAAAATTAATATATAAGAAAAAATATAAATATTATTTTGTCAGGTATACATAATCATGTACCTTTAGGAATTGATTTTATATATAGAAATTCAAAATGCTAAAAATTGTAGTTTTTAATTTCTTAATATTTTAAATATTTATTCATTTATTGTATAATATGAATAATCTCATAATCCTAGAGATAAATAATTTTATATAAAAGGGGAAATGATTCCATGGAATTAAAAATACAATTGCGTTTACTTTTAGAAAAGTTATTCCAAGAATATGAAGAACATCATCCTCGCATGTATTTCGTATTTCAAAAAGTAGAACATCAATTTGTTTTTACAGATGTAAATCAGGAGTTACTTCGATCTGTTCATCAACAAAGGGAAGATTTTATTGTGCAAACTCTAGATACCGCACCAGACCTTGGAGATGAAGGAAGAAGACAAAAATTGAAAACAATTTATCCATTAGCGTGGTCTGGAAAAAGAGCTATTTTTTATCATTTTCCTGTTAGTAATTTGGATATATTCGTGATTACGTATTTAGAACCCCACTATGTAAATGGGCAAGTCTTTCAAGTAATGGGGCGTTGTGCATCTTTTCATAAAAATGAATTTCAGGATACATTAGAACATCTAGATCAATTTGTTACTTTTGAAGTCCTACAATAATGTTCGTGCTATATGTTCAGGAAAAGAAGAAAAAAATTTGTATGACAAGATTTTTTTACAAGAAGACTTTATAGATAAATTGCTTGTAAAGGGAGGAATCGTTTTGTCGTTATACGATCAACTGCCAGACAATCTTTTAGCGGGTTTTTTCATGGAAATTAACAAAAACATATAAACGGGCGTTCTTTCTGAAGCTATGTATCATGAAATTGCGTTAATTTAAATAACTGCACAAAAACGAAACCTTTCAGATTCGGATTTAAAGGACATTACCAGAAATGAGTAGATCCTCAGTTAAAATGAAGTGGGATACTGAAGAATGAAGCGTCTATATAAAAAGAATGCCCTTTTTGTTATTTCAGGAGCATTCTTTTTTTTGCTGAAGTACCATCCTAGCCAATCTGCTGGATAGGGATACGTTTACAAGTCCAGTATCTTCATTATCTGCTTCGCTTGTTCATCCTCTACACGGTAAAATACTTCTAACCCTTTTCGGCTAATTGCTTGTGCATCAAATAATACTTTTTCTCGTGCTTCATATGCTAAACAGAAGGAAATACTGTCAGACTTGGAATGCAACATATTGACCTAGTTGTTCTAATGTATCCTGAAATCCATTTTTATTAAAAGATGCACAACGCCACATTACCTGAACGACTTGCTAATTCACATAGTGGGGTTCTAAATACGTAATCACGAATATATCCAAATTACTAACAGGAAAATGATAAAAAATAACTCTTTTTCCAGACCACGCTAATGGATAAATTACTTTTAATTTTTGTCTCGTAGCTTCATCTCCCTGATTTGGTGCAGTATCTAAAGCGTGTCCAACAAAGCTTTGCACCAGAGCCACATTTAACTTTCTCAACAAAATACAACTACCGTTTTACGGATTAAACATTTTAAAAACTCGGATTGTTCTGTATGATAAAGAGAGGAATTCGCTTATATACGTTCGAATTATCATAATTATGATTTTAATACCAATAGCCCAGATACCAATTGGAAAGTTGAATTAACAATTCTTTTTCCTCTATCCTGCAAATGATACTTATCAAAACGACTTTTTAAATACCTTAGGATATAGATAAGTTATATGTGGCCACCAAAATTAATAGAGGGGGGAAAATGATGCGCTTCAAGATTAAAGAAACGCGGAAAAAGTTTGGTGATACTCTACAAAGTTTAGCTGAAAAAATTAATTATGATTATAGTAACCTGTCTAAAATTGAAAGTGGAGTTTATACACCCTCCTTAGGTTTACTTCATAAAATTGCTACCGTATATAATATGGAAATAAGCAATTTAATTGTTCATTCGAATGTAGAAAATAAAAAAAATTTAGATATAGAGGATATGGAATTTTCACAATACTATACTTTTACCTTAAACGAAGAAGAAATTTCAAAAGAAGAACTAGAGTTTTTAATACAAACTCTACAAATTATGCGTCAAGCAATCAAAAATGTAAAAAGACAAGATTATCATGAATAAAATAGGTCCCCGTGTAACATATGGCAGTTTCTTTCCCTTAAAAGGAAAGAAACTGATCGACATGTCGCAAAGGATGTTGCAAATCTTTTTTATAGGCAGGCATACAACGCCCCATTACTTCTATAACCTGATTGTGGAAGTGCTGAGGTTCTAGATAAGTAATTATAAAAATATCTGGATTTTGATTCGGAAAATAGTAGAATAAAATTCTTTTTTGATCCCATGCCAATGTATAAAGTTGTTTGAGTTTTTTTCTTGTAACTCTATCTCCTATATGAGAAGCGGTATCCACTGTTTTTTCAACAAAATCACCTCGTTTTAGAAGAATTAAATCGAGTAATTCAGGACAAATATCTGTAAAGACAAAATCATCACCTGATTTTTGAAATGTGAAATACATCTTAGGATGTACATTTTCATACTCTTGGAAAAGATCTTCAAATACAGAATGTAAAACTGGCTTGAGTTCGATATATCATCCCCCCTTTCACCTTTGCCTGAAAATTGCATAGCTTGCTCAATATAATTGGTATATATCACCTAAAAACATGCCCTTTATTTGAAAGAAAGGCATGTTTCTAGACAATAAATCAATAATACTTCTTATTCTACACATTTTCCTTATGATGTGTATTGAGAAAATGATATCTATCTTCCTAACAGAACCGATATATACTGACATTTTTAAACAAACAAGTTCATTTTTATCATGCGCTCCGTCTATTTTTTACTATAAGTATAAGTGAATTTATTGAGGTAATCCGCTTACTCATAAAATTTTTTCATAAAAGTCATATTTGTCATTATTTTATCAACAATTAGGTTCGTTGTACCAAATTAAACAAAATAACAAAAAAATATAAATCTACACAGATATCTTGGGTATAAATAAGGTTCTGTTGCAAAGTTTTAAATTCCCTTGATTTCTTTTAAAACCCTATTTATTTTTTGTAACAAGTTTAATTCCTTTTACATACAAAACCATTCCGAACCTCTCTTCGTTGTCTCACAGAGGAATATGAGGTGTCGTTTTTTTATATCTTTCTCAAATCCCACGTTTTTATATCTTCATCCGCCATTATTTACAGGGCTCTCTTGCAAAGTTCGAAATAGATGCATCCCCTTTCGAACTTCATTATGCTTAGATTAGATTTTGCTTTTTATGCCCACAAAGAACTACAAAAATTAGTATACAAGGAAAAATGCAAATAGCTATTCTGTCGTTTATACATAAAAGTGTACCTTTACGAACTTGATTGATGAATAATGATATTTTAAAGAAAAAATGATTAGAGGAGAGAAATACAATAGCGGACTATATAAAAAAGGACCCTGATAGTAAATCAGGGCTTATAGGATATTGGTAAAAAATATATACAGACAGAATATAAATTCGTTAACTTACATATAGAAGTTTAAGGGAGTATGCTAGTATTTTTACTTTTTTCAGGCAAACGAACATGTACGATTAAAAATAAGAAATCATAACGTTGTTCCATTACAGATTTTCCGAACGGGAAAGCCCACTACGGTGCGATAGCACCCCTTTAGGGGTAAGATGAGCGTGAGGTCAAATGCGATGTACAGATAAAATACCGAAGGTACGTTCTATACATCAAGCATTTGAAATGGTATAATTTTCATAATAGACAAGTAAAAGTCTCTAAAACAATCTTGTTCTCTGAAAACAGAATACATCTGAGGTTGGAGTAGCAAATTCTTCTACTCCTTAAAATGTATTGAGTCGTCAAGCACAAGACGCTAAAACACATTTGAGAACTCACAATCTGATTCGTTTGGTAATAGAACGAGTGCCGTATCTGCTATATGCACTGGATACGGAGTGGTGATGGCACACCGCAATTTTGCACGTCAGCGATACTAGAAATAGACTTCGCCATTGGTAGCAAGAATCCCACTGACGTTAATCAGCTTGCGGCTTTAGCCGTGGGAGTGTCAACTATTCGTTTTCTTCTGTTATAGAAGATGAAGGCAGTGATTTTTTATTTTTTTCTTTAAAGATTTCTCCAATAGCTCCCAGAGTACCAAGTATTTCAATCGCGTTAGACGGAAGAAAGACTTTATTTGCGGGTCCTTTTGCAACCTCTATTAATGACTCAAATGATTTATACGCCAACACCTGTTCATCTAACCCTGCTGTACGTATGCATGTAATTCGATTTTGTTCTGCTTTAGCAATTGTTTCAATGGCTCTTGCTTCCCCTTGTGCTTCTAAATCTTTTGCCTCTCGGATTCCTTCTGCGGCACGTATACGCGCTTCTTTTGCCCCTTCCGCCATTAAAATTTTGCTTTGCTTTTCCCCCTCAGCACGAAGGACATTATCTTGTTTAGCAGCCTCTGCTTCTAAAATAATGGCACGTTTATTACGTTCTGCTTTCATTTGTTTTTCCATTGCTTCTTGTATTTCTTTAGGTGGATTAATATCCACTATTTCTACACGTTCAATACGAACTCCCCATTTTTCTGTCGCTTCGTCTAATGCGAGACGAATTTCCATTGAAATTTTTTCACGTCCTGATAACGTTTCATCGAGTTCCATGTTTCCAATAATTTGACGCATGGTTGCAGAGGTAATGTTTCGCACACCATATTCATAATTGGAAATCCCGTATGTTGCTAGTTCCGGATCCACAATTTGATAAAAAATAATTGTATCAATTTCCACTTGTACGTTATCTTTTGTGATTACTTTTTGTGGCGGAACGTTTGTTTGCTGAATTCTTAAATCATGATAGATGCGAACTCGATCGATAAAAGGAATCAATACATTTAATCCTGGTTGCATGATACGCTGGAATTTTCCTAGTCTTTCGATAACGCCTACTTGTTGTTGCGACACAATTTTAATTGTAAATGCGATACAAACAACAACCAGACTGATAAAGAATATCGTGATAACAAGTCCTATCATATTCATTTATTTTCCTCCTTCACATATAAAACTGTACTTTTTCTATTCATAACCATCACTTTCTGTCCTACCCTAATTGGCACCTTTGAACGGGCTGTCCATGTTTCTCCATCTACTTTGACTATGCCTTGACCAGCATGTGATATATCTTGAACAACCATTCCTGTTTTCCCGATTAGTTTGTCTACTGTACCCGTAAATCCTTTGGCTTTTTGGAAATGAGTTGTGACAGATTTAGTCGAAATAGTCAGAATTATACTTGTGGAGATTCCAGCTATAGCTTGTAATACGAGAACATAGGGACAATAAATGAAATCAGACATCCGACGATTGAGCCTATACTAAGCCAAAGAAAATAAAAATGCAAAGAAAATAGTTCTGCAAGAAGGAATATACCCGCTAGGACGAACCAAAATTCCCAAAACATCTGATCCCACCTCTTTTCCTATTATGAACAGCTACAAAAGAAAATGATTTTCAAAAGTTCTTTCGAACTTGTAATTAGAACTTATAAATAATATATATTAAACTTTCAGAAAAAACAATAGGAATAAAAAGGATCATCATGAGGATCTGAGTTTGTTTGCCTGATCTCAAAAAAGAGGCACGGACAAAAACACTCAGCATAAGCTTAATTCATAAGATTTTTAGGTGAAATATTAAGCGGAACTTATATAAATGCATCAAAATCTTCTTTTATTTCCACTTTGCTTGTTCATCAAGTGAAAATTCCCAACAGAACCTATCCAAACTTTATATCCACTTTTGTAAAGTTTGCAAAAGATCTTTCGCTCCCTCCTGACTTAAAATCAAGCGTCCATCATAGAGTTCCAAATAATCTTCCGAGGTTCTTCCTGTCACAAAACAAGTTCTTTCTTGCTTCCGTACATGTATATTCCCATCTTGCACAAACATCTCTAAACTGGAATTCGGTGCGAAATCTAACATTCTTCGCAGTTCTTTTGGTAGTACTATCCGTCCTAGTTCACCTACTCTTCGAGTCATACCTGTGTTTTTCAAAATAATTACCTCCTTCCTTTTTATTTTTTGTTCTATTTTCCAAATTATACTCTTTAATGTAGTTAAATTAGTATTTTTAACCAAAGATAGGGCTTTTGCAAAGTATTTCGAGTGAGGCTAAACGGTAGAAAAAATGAGATAAGTGGAATAGTACTTGAGGTTCTGTCGCAAAGTTTCTTAACAGAAAAAAATTAGGCTGATTGCAGATAAATTTTATATAATTCAAAGGATTATGGTGGATATAGTAGTGATTTTTGGGGTTTAATTTTTGTTAATCAACAAAGTACGTGAAATTATATACAATACTTCAATATACCACTGAGTAGAATTCTAAACGGGGCTTTTCTACTTTTCCACCCCAAAAATTCCCTTAATTTATTTTAACGTTCTATTTGTTTTGTATAACACTGTTTATCCCCTCTGCATACAAAATCATTCCGAATCCCTTTCTTTTCCTTACAGCAAAAAATGAGAGGTCATTTTTTCGTATCGTTCTCAAATTCCCCTTTTTCATATCTGGTTCTGATGCAAAGTTCGATATATAAGTCCTCTTAGAACTTGTCTAAAATCTTTGCTATAATGTAGACAAAAAAGGATGTTTCCTATGATACACAATTATACAAGTAATATTACCCGTGAACAGTTTGAACTGATTCGTGAAGATTTAGAAAACATACGTAAAAAGACGCGCCCTCGCACAGTCGATTTGTACGAAGTATTCTGCGGCGTACTGTACCTACTTACAACAGGATGCCAATGGCGCAATCTGCCGAGTGATTTTCCACATTGGAAAACCGTGTATGCCTACTATCAAATTTGGCGGAAAGTAGACAAGAATGGCATAAGTCTTCTCGAAAAAGTTCATAAAAAAATTGGTCGAAACCTATCGTGAGCAAGATGGGCGTGAAAAGCAGACCAGTTTCTGCATCGTAGATGCACAAAGCGTGAAAAACACATGGACAGCTAGTGAAAAAGGCTACAATGCCGGAAAGAAAGTCTCAGGTATCAAACGACATATCGCTGTAGATACCAATGGGCTTATTCATGCTATAGAAGTCACAACTGCGAATATAACGGACCGAGAGGGCGCTATCCAAATGTGTGAACGCCATAATGAAACATTGGACAAAGTGACAAATATACTTTGTGATGGTGGATACACAGGCCCATCATTTGCACAATCGATAAAAGAGGCGATTGATTGTTCGGTTGAAATCATCAAACGCTCTGAACTTCACAAATTTGTCGTGTTACCAAAACGCTGGATTGTAGAGCGAACTTTTGCTTGGTTGGAAAATTATCGAAGGCTGTGGAAGAACTGTGAACGAACACTTGAAAATAGTAGACAGAGTTGCTTATTGGCAGGTGTGGCGATTTTATTAAAAAGATTTTAGACATGTTCTAAGAAATTTAAATTCACAACGTATGCATATATCGTTTCTTCACCATTTTGATATACATATAAGTCCGCTTTTGGTTCCACCTCATATTTAGGTGTTACTCCTAAATCTTGTTGCGCGATTTCAATTGCTTTTGCGCCTTCAATCTTATTTTTATTTTTCAACTTTTCCTTCTTGTCTAAATCAGGCGCAACTGTTCCAGATAATACCTTTAAAGAACCATCTTTACTTACGTGAGCTACTTGAGTAGACCCCCATACAGGTACTCCCTCGTAAACTTGTTGCATACGTACTACTGTTGAATCAGTTACAGCGTCTTTTTTCACTTGTTTCACTTTGAAAGAATCTTGCGCACTCTTTTCCCCTAACTTATAATCACCTTTTGCCGCGTTTAAGTAATCAAACACAACAGATTCCGCCTTCTTACCAGTCGCTCCAGTTAGATCACCTGAAATAAACTCAGGTGACTGTACCGTCTCATTGTACTTCTTAGTAGAGAGCACATTTTTAGAATCCGCAAATGCAGAGCCTGTCGCTAACACTAACGCTAAACTCTTCTTTTTCATCCAACATTCCCCCTAATAAAAAATTTTTGAAAAAGAGTAGTTTCATATTAGCATTATGTTTCCACTATCAATATACCGAAAATTCAATTAATTCATTTCTCAAGTGTTGTAGAATTTTGAGGAACAAATATTGAAAAACCCCTTTCCGTTTGGAAAGGGGTTTTTCAATATTTTCTTAACCATAAATATCTGGATTAGAATATTGTATACTTCCTTCTTGTAAAGACTTCAATCCATATATATCTGGATTGGAATAATTTACCGACCCTTCTTTCAGGGACTTTACCCCATATATATCCGGATTCGAATAGTTAACTCCTACAGACAAAATTGCCACTAAACCAATTCCTACCACACCATATATACGCTTTTTCAATTCAATTCCTCCTTTTCCTCCAAAACTTTAATAGCTTCTTTATAATATTTATTACTTTCTTCATACTTAAATTCATTCTCTAAATACATTGCTAATTCTAAATAAGCATTTTTCAGTTCTTTCATACTACCTACACTTTTAAAGAATGGAATAGCCTCATTCTCTAAAAACCTCTTAAACTCTTGAGATTCTCCAAAATATTTATACTTAAATATACAGAACGAATAAATCATCTTATTATATTTTTCATCACTACGTGAGCAATCAATTCCTTTTTCTATCCATTCCTGTGCTTCTTCATAACGTTTAAGATGAATGCATTGTTTAGCCAACCCATAAATTGTTTCAATATAATTCATATTGACAGTCTTCTGTAATTCGAAACTTTGAAGAAAATAGTTTTTAGATTTATCATGCTCATTTTTATAATGGTATAATTCTCCCATATTATTTAAAGTCATAGCTTTAATCATGTCTTTTTCCGCAAAAGAATCTACTTCTCTTAATATACTCTCATAAATCTTTAGAGCTTCTTCATACTGCGCTTTTTCCACATAACTCAAAGCAATAATTGTTTGACAATTAATTACATAACGAAATTTGTATTCGTTACGGAACCCTTCCATGGCAATATGAGCAAAGTGCATGGCTAAATGCGGTATATTTAGATGACTATACGCAAGGCTCAGGTTATAATATATACCTGTTTCATAATACCCTTGTTCCTTAGCCATTTCTTCCGTTTCAATTAAATATTCCAAACTTTCCTTATGCTTATATTGCAAACTAAGTAATAGAGCTTTACTATACGTATACAGCATCTTTTGAAATGGTGTATATTTTTTATATACCTTTTTTAATCTATCCAATTCCTCTTCAAGAGCCAGTAGATCCCTTTTCATCATTAAATATCGCGTATAAAGTAACTTATAATAATTTATAATTTCAAAATCTAAAACATGCTTCATTTCACCTTGCAACTCTTCGTATATGCGTTCTACCTGTTGCTTGTCCAAATGAATTAGTGCATTTAACCACTCATCCAATTTCACTTTCACATCTTCTTCTACATCTCTCAAATCCGTCACGGCAATTTCTAGTCTTGTGCAGAGCAATTGTAGAATCTCTTCTGATGCTTCTATCTTTCCATTTTCGATCTTACTTAAGTATGAGACAGAACAAATGCCCTGACATAGTTCTTCTTGTGTCATTTTTTGCTGTAGCCGTTTATAAAAAACTTGCTTGCCTATTTTTTCTAATGTTTGTTGCATTGTCCTCCTCCATTCTCATTACCCCCATTACTCTAATAATACATAAAATCTAGAGAAATATAAATTGATAAATGTAAATTTTCTAAAAAATATGCATTATTTCATTTTTTTCTCTCTTGACTTCAATCCCTATTACTTCTTTGCTACGCAAGGGGAAAAATTGGTATACTATAACCAAATTACGGAGGTGTTTTCGCAATGAATCATTATAAAGACGATAGTTACGCCTTACATACAGATTTATATCAAATCAACATGGCTTATACATATTGGAAAGATGGTATTCATAATCGCCGTTCTGTTTTTGATTTATACTTTCGAAAGCTTCCATTCGAAAACGGCTATGCTGTTTTTGCTGGTCTTGAGAAAATTGTAGAGTACATAGAAAATTTCAGTTTTACCGAAAGTGACATCGCTTATTTAGCAGAGTTACAATTTGAAGAAGAATTCCTTCATTATTTACAAAATATGAAATTCACTGGGACGATTCGTAGTATGCAAGAAGGTGAAGTTGTATTTAATAACGAGCCTTTATTACGTGTTGATGCACCGCTCGGCGAAGCACAAATTATTGAAACTGCCTTGTTAAACATTGTGAATTACCAAACATTAATTGCAACAAAAGCAGCTCGTATGAAGCACGCTGCAAATAACGATGAACTTTTAGAGTTCGGCACAAGACGCGCTCATGAGTTTGATGCTGCCCTTTGGGGAACCCGCGCTGCCTTTATTGGTGGTTTTTCATCTACAAGTAACGTTCGCGCAGGGAAACGCTTTGGCATCCCTGTAGCTGGCACACATGCCCATTCTTTCGTTCAAGCATATCGCGATGAATATGTTGCATTTAAAAAATATGCCGAAACACATAAAAAATGTGTATTTCTTGTCGATACATACGACACATTAAAATCTGGTGTTCCAAATGCGATTCGTGTTGCAAAAGAGTTCGGGGATCGTATCGATTTTTATGGCATTCGCCTTGATAGTGGTGATATGGCATATTTATCAAAGGAAGCCAGAAAACAACTTGACGCAGCTGGATTTACAAAAACAAAAATTATCGCTTCTAGTGATTTAGATGAATATACGATTATGCACTTGAAATCTCAAGGGGCAAAAATTGATGTATGGGGTGTTGGCACAAAGCTGATTACATCCTTTGAACAGCCAGCATTAGGTGCTGTTTATAAATTAGTCGCTATTGAAGATACTGATGGAAAATTAAATGATACGATTAAGATTTCATCTAATCCTGAAAAAATTACAACCCCAGGACTTAAACGAATTTATCGTATTATCAACCGTGTTAACGATCATGCAGAGGGCGATTATATTGCCTTAGAGTCAGAAGAACCCGGAAAAGAAGAACGTTTAAAAATGTTTCATCCAGTTCATACCTATATAAGTAAATTCGTAACAAACTTTGAAGCACGCGAACTGCATCAAGATATTTTCATTAACGGTAAAAGAGCGTATGAATTACCTAATATATTAGATATTCAAAAGTATAATGAACGCAGCCTCTCACTATTTTGGGAAGAGTATATGCGAACTTTAAACCCCGAAGAGTACCCTGTCGATTTAAGCCAAGAATGTTGGGATCATAAAATGAATTATATTCAAACTGTTCGAGACAAGGTTGCGAAAAATATAAAAAAATAAACAGAGAAGTTTCTCCTTCTCTGTTTTTTCAATGTTGTACGTATATGAGTTGAAAATATATTAACATAATGATAAAAATAAGCGAGGGCGTAATTACGCACCCCCGCTTATTTTTACAGATCTTTTACTCTCAGTACACGCATTGCATTTAAAACTGCAAGTAATGTCACACCAACATCTGAGAAGACCGCTTCCCACATTGTTGCAATACCAAAGGCACCAAGTAATAAAACTAGCCCTTTTACACCTAATGCAAATATAATATTTTGCCATACAATACTACGTGTACGTTTTGCAATTTTTACAGCTGTCGCGATTTTTGAAGGTTCATCAGTCATAATGACGATGTCAGCAGCTTCAATTGCTGCATCTGATCCTAAACCGCCCATCGCAATACCAACGTCCGCTCTCGCTAATACTGGCGTATCGTTAATACCATCACCAACGAATGCAATCTTTTCTTTACCGTGTTTTGCTACATCAATTTTTTCGATTTCTTCTACTTTTTGGTGTGGTAATAATTCGGCATGCACTTCATCTAAACCTAATTCTTTACCAACAGCTTCCCCAACTGATTTTGCATCACCAGTTAACATGACTGTCTTCTTAATACCTAGTTCTTTTAACTTTTGAATTGCTTGTTTTGAATCCTCTTTTACCTCATCAGAGATAACAATATAACCTGCATATTTACCATCTACAGCAACATGAACGAGTGTACCTACTGTATTGGGTTGCTTAAATGTAATGTTTTCTTTTCTCATTAATTTAGCATTACCTGCGAAAATTTCTTTTCCTTGTACCTTTACAACCGTACCATGACCTGAAATTTCACTATAGTCTTCAATACTATTTTCATCGATTGATTTTCCATATGCATTTCGAATAGATTGTGCAATCGGATGATTAGAATATACTTCTGCAAATGCTGCATATTCTAATAGCTCTTCAGCTGTAGTACCTTCACTAGGCTCCATCTTCGTAACTTTAAAGACACCTTTTGTTAATGTTCCTGTTTTATCAAAAACGATATATTTCACATCATTCAATGCTTCTAAATAGTTACTTCCTTTTACTAAAATACCACTTTTAGATGCCCCACCAATACCTCCAAAGAACCCAAGAGGAATCGATACAACGAGTGCACATGGACAAGAGATTACTAAGAACACTAAAGCTCTATAAATCCAATCGGAGAATGTAGCACCCTCTAAAATAAGTGGTGGAATAAATGCCATAATCGCCGCTGTTATAACTACGACTGGAGTATAATAACGCGCAAACTTCGTAATAAAGTTTTCTGTTGGCGCTTTTTTGCTACTTGCATTTTGTACTAAATCTAAGATTTTTGATACAGTAGATTCACCAAATTCTTTTGTAACTTCAATTGTTAATACACCATTTTGGTTTACAAAACCACTTAATACGTCATTACCAACTTCTACTTCACGCGGTACAGATTCACCTGTTAACGCTGAAGTATCCATCATTGATGTTCCCTCAACTACTTTCCCGTCTAACGGTACTTTTTCACCCGGTTTCACGATAATATACTCACCAATTTGCACATCTTCTGGTGATACTTGTTTCGTTTCATTTCCAACTTTCACATTTGCATAATCAGGACGAATATCCATTAATGAAGTAATTGATTTTCGAGAGCGATTTACAGCAATACTTTGGAACAATTCTCCTACTTGGTAGAATAACATTACTGCAACTGCTTCTGGATATTGTTGAATCGCGAAAGCTCCTAAAGTTGCAATTGCCATTAAAAAGTTTTCATCGAATACTTGGCCGCGAGTGATGTTTCTTACCGCTCTCCAAACGATATCTCCACCTATTAATAAATAAGCAAGAACGAATAATGGAATTGTTATCATTTGCGGTAATCCGGCTAATGCAGCAATTCCTGTCAAAATTCCGCCGACTACTAATCTTCCTATCATTTTTTTCACATTTCCATCACCATGATCATGGCCATGGTCGTGTCCCTTTTCCTCTTCACGAACAACTTTTACATCTGGCTCTAACTTTTGAACGACATTTTTTATATCTTGCACAGTCGATTCAAGTTCTCTTTTATTCGCAACTTCTACTCTTAATTTCTTTGATACGAAATCAACAGTCGCTTCTGAAACTGTTGGCATTTCCTTTACCTTATTTTCAATCTTCATTGCACAGTTCGCACAGTCTAAACCTTCTAATATAAATACTTCTTTCGCCGCTTTTGTTTTTTTCTCTTCTTGTACCTTAATATGCGGCTCCAATTTTGTAACGAGCTGCTTCGCTTCTGTAACAACTTGATTTTCTTTATTTTGTGGTGTTTCTAAAAGCATCGTCTTAGTTGCAAAGTTTACAGAACAAGATGTTACTCCCTCTATATTCCCAACACCCTTTTCAATTTTCATTGCACAATTCGCACAATCTAAGCCTTCTAGCATAAGTTTCTTTTTCACTAATGCTTCTGCCATCGTTCTCCCTCCTCGCGTTTTTATTCTTCCTCGTTTACGTGTTCAAATGCCTGCTCGAAGATATGAATTACGTGTTGATCAGCCAATGAATAATAAACTACCTTTCCTTCTTTACGGTTCTTTACAAGCTTTGCTTGCTTTAATACACGAAGCTGATGTGAGATTGAAGATTGCGTCATTCCTAATAAATAAGCTAAATCACAAACACACATTTCAGCTTCAAATAATGCATGTAATATTCTCGTACGTGTACGGTCACCTAATACTTTAAATAATTCTGCTACTTTACTTAAACTTTCATCCGTCGGAATTGTTTGTTTTACTTGATCCACGATTTCCTCGTGAATTACCGTTTGAGAACATGCTTCCTGTTGCGTTTCTACTTTATTTTCAGCCATCACAGCTCACCTCTTTATTTGAACATATGAACAACTATTCATATATCTTATACCTTTATTATATGAGCGCCTATTCATATGTGTCAATGAAAACCGAAAGATTTTTTTGACAATTTCGTTCACATTTCCACCTACACATATCAATATTCTCCGCATCCATCATACTCTTCATACAAAAAAGGATGCACGAAAACTATCATGCATCCCTTCTTATTTATTAACTTTTACTGCATCCACAATTAACGAAGCAAATTCTAATTTACCATCTTGATTTCTATGATCAAAACGTTTCGATCGATAAATGTTCCCATACATGTTCTGCTAAAATGACTGATAACGAATTTGGATTAAACTTTTCAAGCCACATTTCTCTTCTTAATAAATTTAATTCATCCTCATTTGTATGTAACCAACCTGGGTTATTATTATATCCCTCTGCTCCAACGACAACTTTCGTCTCCATCTTTCCACTCCTTCTTATATTCCGACATAAAAATTCGACAACATAACATTGGTCTCCTTTATTTTCCCAAAAGAAAAAAACCTTGCGCGTTCCCTAGACGCACAAGGCTTACTATCTTATATCCCTTTTATTTAGCTTTTTTTAATTAGCTTTTTCTAAACTATCTTGCGAACTTCCATCGTCTTTTAAATGACTATGTTTTTTCGAATAAACAAAGTATACAACCACTCCGATTGCTAACCAAATACCGAAGTAAATCCATGTTGTTAATGGTAAATTTAGCATTAAGAATAGACAGCATGCAACTGAAATAATCGGTAAGATTGGTACAAGTGGTACCATAAATCCACGTTGTAATTTCGGATGTGTTTTACGAAGAATGATGACAGTTACACCAACCATCGCAAATGTTAATAACGCTCCAATATTCGCTAAATTCGACAATTCTTTTAAATCGATAAATCCAGCAATTAAAGCACTACCAACTCCTGTTAACCAAACTGAAAATGTTGGTGCTTCTGTCTTCTTGTTAATTTTCGCAAAAGATTTCGGTAATAAACCATCACGGCTCATTGCGAAGAATACACGTGTTGTCGCATAAATATAAGCGAAAATTACAGCCATAATACCAATTACAGCTCCAATTGCGATTATACCTGCTACTTTGTCTTGTCCTACAACTTCTAACACATATGCCATAGCTTCTGGTACATCTAGCTCTTTATAAGAAACCATACCTGTCATAACGAGACAAACTACAACATAAATGATTGTACAAATAACTAACGAAGCAATAATACCAATCGGTAGATCACGCTGCGGATTTTTTACTTCTTCAGCAGAAGTTGCTAATGCATCAAATCCTAAGAAAGCGAAGAATACTGCTGCTCCTCCGGCGAAGACTCCACTTATGCCGTACGGTGCAAATGGTATCCAGTTTTCTGGTTTCACGTAGAATACACCAACTGCAATGAATAAAACAACAATACCAATTTTAATTAATACCATTATGTTATTCACACGCTTACTTTCTTTTGTACCTCGTGATAATAACCAAGTTATCACCAACGTAACGATAATTGCGGGTAAGTTCACCATACCACCTTGCGATGGAATCGTTAACAATGCTTTTGGAATTTCAATTCCCAATCCGCTCACTAAATTATTAAAATAACCTGTCCATCCACCAGCTACTGCGGCAGTTGTCACGACATATACGGATAACAATGTCCATCCCATTAAATGGGCAACAAACTCACCAATTGTTGCATATGAATATGTGTATACACTACCTGAAACTGGAAGTGTAGACGCAACCTCTGCATAACATAAAGCTGCAAATCCACAAACAATTGCTGCAATCATGAATGAAAAAATAACTGCTGGACCAGCATCTCTTGCTGCTACTAATCCCGTTAATACTAGAACTCCTGTACCAATTATCGCACCAATCCCTAGCATTGTTAGGTCAAATGCCCCTAGCGTTTTCGTCAAAGTTTTACTTTTACTTTCCCCTAACAATTGCGTAACGGATTTCTTTTTAAATAGGTTGGCCACGATGAATGCCCCCTTTTACCAAGAAGAGCTAAGAGGTATTATCTCTTAGCTCTTATCATGTTGTTTTATATATTGTTCGATTTTGTTTTGTATAATGCTGCTATTAGCAAGATACTGTTTCTGCTTCTAATAATTCTTTAGCACCTTTGTATTCTACACCGTGAGCTTCTGCAACTGCTTCGAATGTTACGTAGCCTTCTAATGTGTTAATACCTTTTAATAATGCAGTGTTGCCTAGGCAAGCTTCTTTGTAGCCTTTGTTAGCAATTTGTACTGCATATGGTACTGTTACGTTTGTTAATGCAAGAGTTGATGTACGTGGAACCGCACCTGGCATGTTTGCAACTGCATAGTGAACAACGCCGTGTTTTTCATAAGTTGGGTTATCATGAGTTGTAATACGGTCAGTTGTTTCGAAAATACCACCTTGGTCAATCGCGATATCTACAACAACAGAACCTGGTTCCATTGATTTAATCATTTCTTCTGTTACAAGTTTTGGCGCTTTTGCACCTGGGATTAATACTGCACCGATTACAAGATCAGATTCTTTTACAGCTTCTGCAATATTGTAAGGATTAGACATTAAAGTTTTTACTTGGTTTCCGAAAATGTCATCTAATTGACGAAGACGTTCTGCACTTAAGTCGATGATTGTTACATCCGCACCTAGTCCAACTGCAATTTTAGCAGCATTTGTACCAGCTTGTCCACCACCGATAATTGTTACTTTACCGCGTTTAACTCCTGGAACACCTGCAAGTAAGATACCTTTACCGCCTTTGTTTTTCTCAAGGAATTGCGCACCGATTTGTGCAGCCATACGACCAGCTACTTCACTCATAGGTGCAAGTAATGGTAATGAACGGTTTTCTAATTGTACTGTTTCATATGCGATAGCAACAACTTTCTTTTCAATTAACGCTTTTGTTAATTCTGGTTCTGGAGCTAAGTGTAAGTATGTGAATAAGATTAAACCTTCGCTGAAGTGTTTGTATTCGCTTTCAACTGGTTCCTTAACTTTCATAACCATTTCCATGTTCCAAGCTTCTTCAGCTGTATCAACAATTTTTGCTCCCGCTTCAACATACTGAGCATCTGTGAAACCAGATCCTACACCTGCATCCTTTTGAATGAATACTTCGTGATTGTTACGAATTAAATGTACAACACCTGCTGGTGTCATTGCCACACGGTTTTCGTTGTTTTTAATTTCTGCTGGTACCCCAATACGCATAATGAAATGCCCCCTTATAATTAACAGAAAAAAGGAATTCTTTTTTCTTTTTGTAATAATTAATAACTTATGTCCTTATTCTAGCATAACTTAAAAGTTATGAAAACGCTAACATACTATTTTTTTAAAGTTTATATATTTAGAATAGTGTAAATATACGAAACATTGATTCTATTGGGTTATTTGTACCATCGTATTATCTATTACTCTATTTACATTATATCCATTCAAAACGCATAGTAATTATTTATTATTTGACAATAATGTAACAATGCAAAAAAACTAAGTAGTTACGTATACATATACACTTATTACTTTGTACAATACTTTAGAAATATATTCTTTTCATAAAAAAAACAGCTACTAGCATTTAGCCAGCAGCTGGATAACTTATAAATAATTTTGAAAACAAGTCTTCTGTCGTTTCTGTAATTTTATCGAATATATCGCTTTCTTCAGCTTCTTGTTCTTTTAACATCTTAATTGTTTCACGTGCGTCTTCAGGATAATCGGTAATGATACCATCTACGTTTAACTTATAATATGCCTTTAAACTTTCCATATCATTCACTGTCCATACGTAAATTGGCTTATTTAACTTCCTGGCTTCTTTTACTAATTTTTTATTTAACATATATTCTTCTGCTACATAAAAATCAGCCTTCACATTCTTTAAGTTAGCTCTACTTGCATAAAGTATATATCCTACTTTTATATCTGGATTTGCACGCTTAAACTCTTTAATGAGCGGATAATGTAACGTTTGAATAACACATTGTTTCTCAAAGTCATTATCTTTAATTGTTTTTAGTACTTTATTTACGAAATCCTTCTCATTACCGTGAAGCTTCACTTCTATATTGAGTTTTATTTTATTTTTTGAAAGCTTAATAATTTCATCTAATGTGCTAATTCCCCCTGACAATCCATCTTGGCTAAGAGTAAGTTTCCTTAACTCATCCATTGTCAAATCTGATACATGTACATTCTCATTGGCAAGACGTTTTAACTTCAAATCATGAATTACTGCCAACTCGCCATCTTTCGTTTGCAGTACATCGATTTCAGCGTAATCTGCTTTTGCATCAATAGCACCTTGCACAGCTTCTTTCGTATTTTCTACCCCTTTTGATATATATCCACGGTGTGCCATAATAATCGGTTCTTTATACGAATTTGAAATAAAGGTTACAATGAAGGCAACGACCATTCCAGCAATAATAATTCCCACAATATACACTCCAATAAATTTCCAGCGATGTTTTTGGAAGAAACATTTATCTGCTTTCGATTTTGAATAATCTAATCCTTCTTCTAGTAAAACGTCTTCAACCGGAACCTTTTGCAAATACAATCGCGTAATCGCCATAATATAAAATGGCGTCACGATAAAACTAAATAAATACAATGTACTCGTTAAAAATACAGACATTGTTGATTCAGCTAATAATGCAAATGTTCCTTTCGGATTTGTAAATTCATAAACACCCCATAGACACAATAAATATATTCCCCAAAATACAACATACACAATCCCTATTGAAATAAAAAATCCTACTAAAAAGAATAGCACTTTAAAAAAGCTTTCTTTTACTAACGCTGCACTTTTACGTGCTGCTGTGCGAAACGGCTTTTGCTCTAAAACAACAATAGGTAAAACAAAAATCCAGCGAAGATTCAAATACGCAACTACAGCAAAGAACGTGTAATAACCAACCTGTCCCATCGTTGTCTTAAACAGTTCTCCTGTAATAAAGTTAGGAATTTGAATTTGCGGGATTAATGCCGTTTCATATCCCATATTTAAAAGAGGTAACAATACGACAGCATATAAAATAAATCCTGGTAAGCAATATGTGAAAAGAGTGGGTAAATACGTTACCGTTTTATATAAAATCGGACGTAATTTCACTTTTTGTCTTTTATGAGCGAAATACGAAATAATAATAAGCACCGCAAATTCCGTGAAGATAAGAAACAGTGCTAACAATGATAAAATTACGATTGCAAAAATACCGTATGGTGTTTTCAAAAATGCTAATAATTCATCATTCGTCGCATTTGCATAACCACCAAAGTACAATAACTTATTGAAAATGATACCGAAGAGTGGGATAAACACAATCGCTGCTAACAATTTATAAACGAGTTGGAATGTTAGCACATTCCAAAAAGCAAATTTTACTGTTTGAAAGGAATGGCTCATTACCCCTGGTATAGATAGTCTTTTACGGTGTTGCATATATTCCTCCACATTCTAAAACGATATTTGAGATGGATTCCACATTTCCATTTCTAATCCATCTTTTTAATAATAATATATTCCGCTTAACATTAACACTCTTATACATACAATGAAAAAAGTGATGGCTACTTTCCATCACTTTTTTCATTTCCTCTATTTTTTCTCTAGCCCTTGCCCGAATGCTTTTAAAAAGCTAAAACCAAATGTAATTGCTCTATTGATATCGGGATCTTTTAATACCTTAAAGAAATCCATTACCTTTGTTTTTTTTCCACTATTTAATTCATCCGTTGCAAATTGTAATCCAGTGACTAAACTAGATGTTATTTGTTTCGTTATTTCTGGGTCCACTGAAGATAATGCCTCTCCCGCCCCCATCATATTGTTTAATGCATTTTTTACTGGTTCACGATTTAATTGTTCAACAGCTATTTTGGAAACATCTTCTTTTGCAGCAAGTAAACTAATCGCTGCATCTAAAATTCCAGCTTTTTGCAACTGTCCTAATAGCTGCATCGTCTCTTCTACTGCTTCCCTATTTTCAGCTAGCTCATTTAACAGTTCATCTGTTACTTGCTGTTTCTTTTCTTCTTCTGTTACAACCTTCTTTTTTATTAAAGTAATCTCTTTTGCCATGATCTCCGCCCCCTAATTCTGGTCCACAAGTGATACGTATTGTTTTCTTTGCCACTTTTGCTCAATTTCAACACCATTTTGCGGATGACGTTTTTTATCTCTCGGGTTTGAAGATGGTAACGGACGATTCCCTTTTTCACGTAATACGCGTAGTTTCACCATCGTTTGTTTATAAGCTGGTGTACAAGTATAAATGTCTGTTGCTGTCCCTGTTAAAATATTGATTGCCTCTTCATTTACTGTCGCATGCATCGGCAAATATAACTCATTTCCAGTTACACGATCTGTAACAAGCGCTTGTACTTTAATCTTTCCAAATGGTGATGCTAATTCTACAAGACCACCATCTTTCACATTGCGTTCTTTAGCAAGTTCAGGTGAAATTTCAACAAATACTTCAGACACTTTAGATAAAATGCCAGCTGACTTATTCGTCATATTTCCTTCATGGAAATGCTCTAGCATACGGCCATTATTTAATAGTAAATCATACTCATCTGGTGCTACTACTGGTGGTACCCATTCATCTAATGATAAACGAGCGAGCTTATCCGGGAAGTTAAATCCATCTACATATAACAATGGTGTATCGCTACCATCATGGCTACCCCAACATAAACTATTCCAGCCTTCTAAACGGTCATACGTTGCTTGTGAGTATAACGGAGCAAGCGATGCAATTTCATCCATAATTTCACTTGGACTTCCATAATTCCAGTCTCCGCCCAGTGCACGAGCTACTTTTTGTAAAATCCACCAATCTGGCTTAGAATCGCCAAGTGGCTTCAATACTTCATACAATCTTTGAATACGGCGTTCTGTATTTGTAAATGTTCCTTCTTTTTCTAAGCTTGGTGCTGCCGGTAAAATAACATCAGCAAAACGAGCTGTTTTCGATAAAAACATATCTTGAACAACGAGGAAGTCTAAATTCGCTAAAATATGTTGTACATGGTTGGCATTTGAATCTACTAAAGCCATTTCTTCTCCCATAACATACATACCACGCAGTTTTCCTTCTTCCGCTGCTAGTAACATTGCGATATTATTTAGTCCCGGTTCTTTCGGAATGGTAGTACCGTATTCTTTTTCAAATTTCGCACGATGCACATCATCCGAAACTGCTTGATAACCTGGAAGCCAGTTCGGTAATGTTGCCATATCACAAGCGCCTTGTACGTTATTATGTCCGCGTAACGGATACGCACCTGCACCAGGACGACGATAGTTGCCCGTAACAAGCAGTAAATTTGAAATTGCAGCTGACGTTGTACTTCCTCCTGTATTTTGAGTTACACCCATTCCCCAAAGTACACAAGTACCATCTGCTTCATATACCATACGAGCCATCTCTTTAAGGTTATCTTTAGAAATCCCTGTAATTTTCTCAGTATAATCAAGCGTATACTTTTCTAGCATTTTGCTATATTCATCAAAATTCTTTACATTTTCAGCTATGAACTTTTTATCATGCCAATCTTGATCAATAATATATTTTGTAATACCAGCAAGCCATACATAATCCGTTCCTTGACTCGGGTGAACAAATATATCAGCACGCTCTGCCATTTCGTGTTTACGAAGGTCCGCTACAATCAATTTTTGCTCGTGTAATTTATGAGCACGCTTTACTCTAGTTGCAAGTACAGGATGACCTTCTGTTGGATTTGCACCAACAATAATAACAAGACCTGCTTCAGCAATATCTTTTACTGTTCCAGCATCCCCACCCATACCGACAGTTTTAAATAAACCGTCTGTCGCTGGAGATTGGCAATAACGCGAGCAGTTATCTACGTTATTCGTTCCATATATTTGACGGGCTAGTTTTTGCATAAGGTAGTTTTCTTCATTTGTTACTTTTGAAGAAGAAATAAAACCAAATGCATCGCTACCGTATTCTGACTTAATATGTTGCATATTAGATGCAACAACTTCAAGAGCCTCTTCCCATGAAGCCTCAACAAACATATCCCCTTGGCGAATTAACGGTTTTGTAATACGATCTTCACTGTTTACAAAATCCCAGCCAAATTTACCTTTTACACATGTAGAGATACCATTAACCGGTGCATCTGAAACAGGTTGTACTTTTAAAATTTGACGATCTTTCGTCCATACTTCAAATGAACAACCTACACCACAAAATGTACAAACTGTTTTTGTTTTATTAACTTTCGTCTTACGCATCGCAGCCTCTACTTCTGAAACCGCTAAAATACTACTATATCCAGGTTCTACATCTTTTACAAAATCAATCATTGGATCTAACACATCTGGTTTTAATCCTGTCATAAATCCTGCTTCACCTAGCATTGTTTTTTCCATTAACGCATTACACGGACATACTGTTACACATTGCCCACAACTCACACAAGATGAGTCATTTATACTTACACCATTGTCCCAAATAACACGTGGACGGTCTAAACTCCAATCGATTGATAACGTTTCATTCACTTGTAAATTTTGACATACTTCTACACACTGTCCACAAGCAATGCATTGATTTGGATCGTATCGATAGAATGGATGCGATGTATCCACTTCGCATGCACTTACTTTCGGTTCATACGGATATTTCTGTTCTTCAATCTCCATCATATGTACTGTATTATGGACTTTACAGTTACCATTATTGTTATCACATACTGTACAATACAATAAATGATTCTCTAATATTCGATCCATTGCTTCAGTCTGCGCCTCTTTAGCACGCTGCGATTGTCTTTCAATATGCATACCATTCTCTAGCTTAGTTGAACAAGCACGCATTAACTTCCCATCTACTTCTACAATACATGTATCACAGGTTTGAATAGGGTCTACCTCTGGTACATGACAAATTTGAGGATGTTCTAAATTACTTTCATTAAATAATTGGAGTATCGTCTTTTCACCTGATGCAAAAAGTTCTTTACCATCAACGGTTACACGGACTGTCTGTTCTGTCATAGTTTCCCCTCTCCTTACAACTCACTGTACAATACGATTATGAATCCGTTTTCAAAAACGTATTTCTGTACATATTTTTGAAACGCTCTGTTGAAATACTTTTCTTATGAAGTCGATTCTTGATGTTATAAGGTATAGCTACGTAAGCTTAAAAATGTCACTATTCTACAAATCTATTATATCGTACATATACAATAATAACCAAAATAATCTGCCATCTTTCTGATAGTAGATGCTTTTATTTTTTCGATGTTTTATGATAAATATGGAGAAAAATACATATAAAGGGGAATTTAATATGGGGCCTACTCAAGAAGCGTATACAATTGTACGCTATCAATCCGGTACATTTTCAAAACAAACTGATGATGTTGTGACAGAATTTCCTATTACAATTAAGTTGAATAGCGAAGAATACGTAACAGTTGTATGTACTCCTAATTACATTGAAGATATGGTAATTGGTTTTTTAATTTCTGAAGGAATTCTTTCTTCTTATAAAGATATTGAAGAATTATGGGTCCAAAAGGAAAACGGAATTGCCCATGTAAAATCATCAAAAATTAATCCGCTCTATCAAACTTTATATAATAAAAGATACGTAACTTCTTGTTGTGGAAAAAGTAGACAAGGTTTTGTTTTCGTCAATGATGCCGCAAAAGCAAAAGAGTTACACGATATACATATATCTATTACTCCAGAAGAATGTTTTCACCTAATGACTTCCTTACAACAATCTTCAACTACATTTCGCCAAACAGGTGGTGTGCACAATACCGCGTTATGTGATCGAAAAAATATTCTCATATCAAGAATGGATATCGGAAGACATAATGCACTAGATAAAATATACGGTCATTGTTTACGAAACAATATATCTGTTCAAGGAAAAATCATCGCGTTTAGCGGACGAATCTCATCTGAAATTTTGTTAAAGGTTTCAAAAATTGGTTGCGAAATTGTCCTATCTAAATCAGCTCCAACTAAACTAGCATTGCAACTCGCTCACGATTTAGGCATTACCGTAGTAGGATTCATTCGGAATGAATCTTGCAATATTTATACACATCCAGAACGAATCGATGGTTATCAATCGAATAATTAAAAAATACCTCCTCAATTGAGGAGGTATTTTAGTTATAAAAATGTAATATACATAACACTTGAATAGTTAATAAAGTTAATATATAATTTCATTACATAATTAAAACAAAACATTGTAGCATAATCTTTTCATTATTTTACAAATTAAGAAAGAATAGTCACAGAATACATTTAACTAAAGTTAATCTTACAAAGTTAATGAATTAAATTTGAATCAATCTAGGAGGTTACAACTATGGAAATTCGCTTATTAACAACAGAGGACGCAGAAATGTATTTAAAAGTGTGTATGGAAGGTTTAACGAAAAACCCTGAGGCTTTTAGCTCTTCTTATGAAGATGTTCTTAAACATGAAAACCCTGTCGCTGCCATGGCAAAGCGATTAAGCAATCCGGATAAGTATACTCTAGGTGTCCTCAAAGATAATGATTTAGTTGGCATTGCTACTTTAGAAACAAAGCCATTTATTAAGCAAGAACATAAGGCAAAAATCGGCTCCGTTTTTGTTTCTCCAAAAGCGCGCGGCCTCGGTGCAGGACGAGCTTTAATTAAAGCAATTATTGAAAATGCCGATAAATTACATGTAGAACAGCTCATGCTCGATGTTGTTGCTGATAACACCGCTGCAAAGACATTATATGAGTCCCTTGGTTTCCAAACTTACGGTGTGCAAGAGCGTTCCTTAAAGCATAACGGTCAATATTGGGATGAAGAACATATGGTTTTATTCTTAAATAATTAACGTTTTAATATAACTTTTCAAAGGCATCTTCTTATTAGTAAAGATGCTTTTTTTCATTACAACAATGTAATCTTCATGTCACCTTTATCGATCGTTCCAATCCTTTCCATTCGTTATACTAAAAATATAAAGTGAAACTTTACTCAGCAAGGAGTATCCATCTCCCGCTGATTATTACATGAACGTATAGCATGCAATTGATATGTAGAGGAGAATGTGACATGAAACAAAACAAACGAGCTATCTTTTTAATATGTGCTACAGCAATTGTAACTTCTGGATTAGCAATTTTACCTTGGTTTATTATATAGAATACATAAAAAAAGCTTATTGCTTCTTAAGAGGCAATAAGCTTTTTTCTATTATAAAATCCCGAAAAATTTATTTACACAACTTATCATAATAAGCATAGATACCGCAACACACATTACAACCGCATTACGATCTTGCTTTTCTTTTTGTAAATGCTCTACTTTTTTACTCATGTGTACAATCCCCTTTTAAAAAAAGTGTGAGATAGGAAATTTTTCTTATCCGATGCGAGGTGAATACGAAAACCCTCTCTATCTCACATACACAATAGAATGGAATTGTCATTTTATAAATAAAATGACATGACGTTATGTCGCAACATAGGGTATTTGTGTCGCTACGTTTTCTATTATAAAAAATAGTTGTGCAAAACTAGTGCATTTTTTATGTCAATTGCCCTGATTGAAAAAATCAGCCATCCATTTAATCACATAAAAAGAGTTTTTTATTATTTTCATGTAAACTATACAAGTAGAATGAATAGTTTGGGGTGCACAAGATTATGGTGAAAATTTTATTGGTAGACGATGAAGAACGTATGTTACGATTATTAGATCTGTTCTTAAGCCCTCGCGGCCATTTTTGTATGAAAGCTACTTCTGGCCTTGAAGCGCTAGAATTAATCGAACAGAAGGACTTCGATATTATTTTATTAGATGTTATGATGCCAAATATGGACGGGTGGGATACTTGCTATCAAATCCGTCAAATTTCCAACGTTCCAATTATTATGCTTACAGCTCGCAACCAAAACTACGATATGGTCAAAGGCCTAACAATGGGAGCAGATGACTATATTACAAAACCATTCGATGAACATGTATTAGTCGCGCGAATCGAGGCTATATTACGCCGCACAAAGAAAGATGGCTTTGTTAGCTTCAATGGTATTGAGTGGGATAAAACGAAACATACTGTTACAGCTTATAATGAAAAAATCTCACTAACTCCTATTGAGTTTTCGTTGCTCGGACTATTTTTACAAAATACAAACCGCGCTTACAGCCGAGACGATTTAATCGAGAAGATTTGGGGCTATCAAACAGACATCGAATACAGAACTATCGATTCACATATTCGTAATATACGGGATAAATTACGCAAAAAAGGATTTCCAGTTGAAGATTACTTAGAAACTGTCTATAAAGTCGGATATAAATGGAAAAGTGAATAATTAATTTGGTCAGTCGATAATAGTATAACACTGACCCTTTATCCTGCATTAATGGGCAATAAGGCTCCAATTAATGCAGGATAATAATCCGTGAAATCTCCAAAGTTTCACTTTATATAAAATAAGGTATGGTGAGAAAATGAGTAAACTTTCCCTTAAAATTGGGACATACTTTTTAATACTAGCTTTATGTATTGAAACAATTGCTTTCGTATCTTTTTATAAAAGCCTTTCAAAAATGCGGGTTGAAGAGGAAACAGTTGCTCTATTAGAGAAAGGCAATCGGTATCGTGACAAAATTGTAAACCGTGCAAAATGGAATGAACATTCTAAACAAAATCCAAACACCGAACGTCCTAAACGTCCTTGGTATCAAGAGTTCACTATCGAGCATGCAGCTGAAGAATTAATTGGCTCAGAATTAATTGCTAATACCGATATCACTATCATTATAACTGACAATAACGGCAAAATCATTTCCACCTCAGAACCCGTAACGAAAGAAATGCAAAAGCAACTTACTTGTAAAACGGAAACTATTCCTAAAAACGGGTTGATTGTAGAAAAAAACTGGAAAAAATCGAAATTCATCTCAACAGTAAGCCCACTTGAAATAAATGGATTTCAAGGTAACTTACATATGTTATTAAAGACATCTTTCTTAGAAAATATGTTACTTAAACTCATGGATCAATTTATTATCATTAGTATTTTGACAATTATTTTAACAACTATTTCTGTCTTTGTTTTTTCTCGGGTTATTACAGAACCTCTTATAAAGATGAAAAGAGCTACTGAAAAAATGTCCAAATTGAACAAGCCAATTCAATTAGGAATTAAACGAAATGATGAACTTGGAAGCTTAGCAAAAACTATTGAAGATTTATCTAGTGAACTTACGTATATGAAAAAAGAACGAAATGAATTCCTCGCTAGTGTCGCTCACGAATTATTAACTCCATTAACCTATATGAAAGGTTATGCGAAGGTGGCAAAGAGAGACTCTTTAACGAAAGAAGAACGTGAAGAATACTTACAAATCATTGAAGACGAAACAGATAGTGTAACCGACCTTGTACAAGATTTATTTATGCTTGTACAATTAGAACAGCACCAATTTGTTATAAAAAACAAAAAATGCTTCTTAGACCATTTTTAGAGCGAATGGTTGAAAAAACAAAAACAACATTAACGAACAAACAAATGCAACTTCATGTATATTGCAAAGAAGATTTAGAAGTTTGTATAGACGAAAGGCGTATGGAACAAGTGATGTTAAATTTATTACACAACGCTTATCAACATTCGCCAGAAAACACTTCTATCACAATACGTGTACTAACCAGTGTGAATACTTTTACAATAAGTGTACAAGATGAAGGTGAAGGTATTCCAAAAGAAGATATCACACACATTTTCGATCGCTTTTACCGTGTCGATAAATCTAGAACAAGGGCTACAGGCGGAAAAGGTATTGGACTAGCTGTTGCAAAGGAAATTGTAGAACTTCATAATGGTTCTATCGAAGTTAAAAGCGAATTAGAAGTCGGAACAGAATTTATAATTGAATTACCATTTGAATAATATATGCGTGAAATCACCAGTAGTAGTCAACACTACTGGTGCTATTTTATTTATAAAACCAGCTCATATAAGCTAAGCTTTTGAAATTATTTTTATTTCAATATAAAATATAGGTACAACTGTCAAAGATTTGGAGGGTGATATAATTGGATATCCATGTATTAACAAAAGACGAAGCAGAAATTTACTTAGAACTTCGAGTAGAAGGATTAAAGCAAAACCCGGAAGCTTTTAGCTCTTCTTATGAAGATATTATTAATAAAGAGTGTGCTATTGAATATAAAGCCCAAAAATTAGCACAAGATGAGAACTATACACTAGGTGCATTTAAAGATGGAGAATTAATCGGAGTTGCAACACTGGAAACGAAACCATATGTAAAACAAGAACATAAAGCGAAAATTGGTTCAGTATACGTGTCTCCAAAAGCACGCGGACTTGGAGCAGGAAAAGCACTTATTAAAGAATGTCTTGAACTTGCTAAATCTCTAGAAGTAGAGCAAGTTATGCTCGATGTTGTTGTTGGCAACGATGGTGCAAAAAAACTTTATGAGTCATTAGGATTTAAAACATTTGGTGTGCAGGAACGTTCATTAAAATATAACGGACAATATTGGGATGAAGAGCATATGGTTCTTTTCCTAGATGAAGAAAAATAATAAAAAACATCCTCCATTTATGAGGATGTTTTTTTACTTCCTTGTAAACCATGCTGTATATAATAATTGAATGGCCTCTTCAATTTCTTCCTCTAATAAAGTCGCAAATCCAAGCAATACTGTATTTTCGGGAGAAGTCCCTTCCTTATAATACATCGAAACAGGATATACTTTAATACTCCTTTCAGCTGCAGCTTCCACTAACTCTTTCTCTTCCATCCCATTATGCACTTTTAATAAAATATGTAGGCCAGAGTCCTCTCCTATTACTTCAACTCCATTAGAAAAATATTTTTCTATTACCGAAACAAGGCGGTCCCTCTTCTTTCGGTACACAACACGCATTTTATGAATATGTTTTTCCCAATGCCCATCATTTAAAAATTTCTTAATGATCTCTTGATCCATTCTTGAAACGCTTTGTGTATAAAATAAATATTGCTCCTGATACTGCTTAATGAGCGGTTTTGGCAACACCATATAACTCATCCGTAATGATGGCAATAGCGCTTTAGACAGCGTCCCCATATAAATTACTTTCCCATCTCTATCTAAACCTTGCAGCGCCGGAATCGGCTTTCCTGAATATCGGAATTCACTATCATAATCATCTTCAATAATATATCTTCCTTCTTCTTTTTTCGCCCATTGTAAAAGCTGCATTCTTCTCGTAATTGGCATAATCATCCCGCAAGGAAACTGATGCGAAGGTGTAACAAATACAACATTTGCATGGCTATCAGTTAACTGTGACATACAAATTCCATCTCCATCTAAAGATAACATTTGGACATTTTGTTCCCCTTGCTCAAAAACAACCATTTTCCGATGGTACCCAGGATTCTCAACTGCATAACGACTTCCCTTTAACAGCTGAAATAACATTTTTACTAATATTTGCGTACCCGCTCCTATTACAATTTGACTAGCTACGCATCGTACACCTCTAGATTCATACAAATAGCTCGCGATTGCTTCTCGTAAACTTACCTCCCCTTGTGGATGTCCAATAAAAAGTAAATCTTTATTTTCAAATTGCCATACCTCGTTCGTAATTTTTCGATATACATGAAACGGAAAAGTATTAGTATCCACACCCGTTTGAGTGAAATCAAATTTATACTCCTTATCTTGAAAAGGTGCTTCTCCTATTACCTCTTCGCTACCTTCCGCATGAATCATTTGCTCGATTTCACATGCAAAATACCCTTTTCTAGAAATCGACTCAATATACCCTTCCGCAAGAAGTTGCTCATAAGCAGCTTCAACTGTATTTTTACTCACTTGTAAATATGTTGCTAGCTTCCTCTTAGCCGGTAATTTCGTAAAAGCCGGAATCGTTCCATCTTTAATCTCTTTTTTTATATACTCATACAATTGTACATACAATGCCGTCTTACTATTTGCATTCAAATTAGGCGTTAATTCTAACACAATAACTGACCCCTCTCAAAAACACATAACTGATACTTTTTACAGTACCAGAAGTTCTATATAATTCCTTTTATCATGTAACGCATTAATAATCAAATACTAGAGAGGAGATGCATGATAATGAACAATGATAGACGTATTGGACTCATTATGATTATTACAGGAGCTACCTTGTGGGGATTGTCTGGCCCAATGATTCAGTGGCTATTTCAACATACTAACGTATCATCACTTAATTTTTTAACAATTCGCCTGTTGCTCGCTGGAATATTCATTTTATCTTTCTTGCTTATTAAAAAACAAAACATATTTCACGTTTGGAAACACCCTAAACACCTTATACAACTTATAATTTTCTCTATTCTCGGCATGCTCGGTGCACAATACGCCTTTATCGAAACGGTTCATATTAGTAACGCGGTCACAGCGACATTATTTCAATTTTTAGGCCCTGTTCTTATTACCGTTTATGTCGCATTTGAACAACGAAAATTCCCTGCTTCTCTGCAACTACTCGCAATTATAACTGCGCTAACAGGGACGTACTTTATTATTACAAACGGTTCAATTGAAAATATTGTTTTATCGAAAGAAGCCATTATTTTTGGCCTATTAACAGCAATCGGATTTGCCTTTTATACCCTTCATCCAGCTTCTCTTATTAAAGAATGCGGAACAACTGTAGTAATTGGCTGGGGGATGTTAATCGGTGGTATTGCCCTGCTTATTTGTAATCGCTCGTTTGGATGGAATCAGCTTTCACAAACTTTCACACCAAAAACTTTTTCTATGCTTATTCTTATCATCATAAGTGGCACTCTTTCTTTTCTTCTTTATATCGGTAGTCTTAAATATTTAGCAGCAACAGAAACAAGTATTTTATCTAGCATTGAACCACTTGTAGCTGCCATCGTTTCAATCGCTTGGCTTAATGAATCTTTTGGAGCATATCAATTATTAGGCGGAGTATGTATCGTTCTTTCTGTTATTTTCTTAACAATGCCTCAAAAAGAGAGAGAACCAAACTTTTCAACTGAACAAATATAAAGTGAAACTTTAATCAGTGGGGGTTTTGTTCATCCCCACTGATTATTAGTTGAACCAATCGGGCGTTTACGGGCAGTTAATCTCCTACCTAACTTCTTTGCTCCGGCTGAATTTTGAGGTGGGAGTTTTACTGCCCGTTAATGCGGGATAGAAAATGTCAAAAGAGGTCGTACAAAACTTACGACCTCTTTTTATGATTTAAAGGAATTGTCCCGCCTGCTAGCAAATACAATTACACTAACAATAAAAATTAGGAGTGTGGCACCATGAAAAAAATCGGAACTATGCTACTTTTCTCCTTCCTCATTACTGGCTGCGCACAAGTGCAACCAGATTCAAATGTACCTAAAAAAGAAGTACTAGAAACGTCATCCTCTCAAATTAACGCACCTTCCTTTTTTCATCTTAGTGTTTTAAAAGATGTAAATTGGGAAGACGCACCTTCCTTTACAGAGGGGAAGATGCCCTTAAAAGGCATTGAAGGAAAAATTGCAATGGCTGATAGCTCTATTATCGCAAATGAACAAAATAAAATAATGTGGTTCTTCCTAGATCCTGAAATGCCAACTGGAAAACTATCTATTATCGCGTTAAAACAAGGAACTACAACTCCAACACCAGTACTCTTTCAAAAAGAAACTTCCAAACAAACTTGGACTACTTCAAATACAGTCGATACAACCATAAAGGAACTCCCTCTCGTAATGTCACTACCTTCCTCTGGATTATGGGTATTAAATATATATGTGAATGAAAAATATTATGATCAGTTTGTAATTAACGCCGAATAAAGTGACAAAACTGAAACACTTCCTTACAATAATGTAATTTCTACGTCACGTACTTCGATAGTTGGATTATCTCTCTTCTCTTATACTTAAAGTAAGAAATGAAGCGAGGAGAGATGAGAGATGAAAAAAATGATAGAAGTGATCGTAGCAGTAACTGAGGTTTTAGTAAATGGTAAACAAGTTGCAATGGAATTAAATAAATAATGAAAGGGTCTTGAATAAATTTACACTTCTTCATTGTTTTGATTTCTTATCTCAAAAAAGCAGTGCCTTTTTAAGGCACTGCTTTTGCAGAGTGTTGGGAAACCCTTTAGGGTTCCCAACACTCTGAAATCTTTTTGATTTTAGCAAATGAAAACAACATAAAATAATAGAATTTAGAAAAATAGCCCTCCACCAGACCCTTTTTGGTCAGATGGAGGGCTATTTTTTTCATATTTTGACAAGCTGAGGTGAGATAAGCCTGCATTTGGACAGACTTCAGCCCCCGAAACCGAGCATATCGATAGCCATGGAGTTCTTTGGCGTCCGCAAAGCTTCGCTCTATAGTTGAACAGCGTACTTTATACAACTTTTTCCCTGTAACTGTTAGCTTGTTTTTTCTAGCGATATCTTTATATTTCTCCCATACATGATGAGTGATAACTTTTGTTTCTGTTTCTTTGAAAAGCACACCTCACGTAGCGGACAAACAGCGCAGTCTTCTGGATTCGATTTATATTGACGATATCCTTCGCGATCCGTTGTCGCATACTCTAAAATACATCCCATCGGACAAGCAAATGCATTCATTTCTTCTACATATTTAAATTGGCTTTTCGGTACTTCTTTATTTCGCTTTCCAAATCGGCGATACCCCATCACCATAAATATATTTCTTTCTGATAATTTCTTACAGATATAACCTGTAAAATAGCCTGCATCAAGAGCTACAGCTTCCACCTTAAATCCGAATTTATTAATTTGAGCTTGTAGACGTGCTAAATACGGCTCGGAATCTGCCATATTTCCAGCCGTTATATAGGTATCTGTAATGATATTGTACTTCGCATCAGTTGTACGATGATCTAAGAAATGAAAACCGTTCGGTTTTCCATCTCTCATTAAAAATCCACTATCTGGATCCGTAGTGCTTATACGAGTTTTTTTAGTAGGGGTATCACTTTCCTTTCTAGGTTTTAATTCTTTTTTCCGTGTACCTCACGATCTTCGATTACCGCAGCTTCTAGTTCATCTATATAAAACTTTGCCTTTTCTTTTTTATATTTATGTACAAATTTATTTTTATTAGCATTGGCCTTAATATGTGTAGAATCTGTCATCAGTGCACGTCCTCCCACCATCCGGTTCTCCGTCGCTTGCCTCACAATCTCATCAAAAATTTCTTCGAAAATATTTGTATGAATAAAACGGGTACGGCGATTCCAACTGATTGTAGAATGATCTGGAATAGTATCTGATAGAGAAAACCCTAAAAACCAACGGTAGGCGATATTCGTTTTAATCTCCTTTTCCAATTGACGCTCAGAACGAATACCATAAAAATATCCAATAAACATCATTTTGAATAAAACGATAGGATGGATTGACGGACGTCCATTGTTTTCACAGTAATAAGGGCGTAACTTCTCCTCAATAAAATCAAAACGAATTGTCGCTTCAATCGCACGAAGGAAATGATCTTGTGGAACTAACTCTTCTACAGAAACAGATACACGTTCATCGCGATGATTTTTTAAAGCACCCATCATAAGAAATCTCTCCTTTTCCTCTTTTTTATCAGTGTTGACACATAAAAAGAGGTTCAGACACAAAAACAGGCTGTGGAGAAGACTTTCTCCACAGCCTGAAAAAGCAGTGCCTTTTTAAGGCACTGCTTTTGACTATTTATAACTTGGCATTTTCGTAATTTGCGCCACTCCTGAATCAATGGCTGCTTTTGCTACTGCTTCTGCAACACTTGGAACAACTCTTTTATCTAATGGATTTGGAATTACATAATTCGCATTACGTTCTTCGTCCGTAATTATGTTAGCGATCCCATATGCTGCCGCTAATTTCATCTCTTCTGTAATATCAGTCGCACGAACATCTAGCGCACCACGGAATATTCCAGGGAACGCCAATACATTATTTACTTGGTTCGAATAATCAGAACGTCCAGTTCCTACTACAGCTGCCCCAGCTTCTAATGCGTCCTCTGGAAATATTTCTGGAATTGGATTCGCCATTGCAAACACAATTGGTTTCTCGTTCATCGTCTGTATAAGTTCTTTCGTTAATACGTTTGGAGCAGATACACCGATGAAAATATCAGCTTGATGAATCGCTTCCTTTAATGTTCCACGTACATATTCTCGATTTGTCTTCTTTGAAACTTCGATTTGCGCTTCGTTCATCCATGTTTCACCTTCACAAACAATACCTTCTAAACTAACTAACGTAATGTGTTTTGTACCAGCTTTTAATAATAATTTTCCAATTGCAATTCCTGCCGAACCCGCACCGTTAATAACAATTTTCACATCGTCCATTTGTTTACTTACAACTTTTAATGCATTAATAACAGCTGCTAAAACAACAATAGCCGTCCCATGCTGATCATCATGAAATACAGGAATATTCGTTTCTTCTTTTAATCGTTTTTCAATTTCAAAACAGCGTGGTGCTGCAATATCCTCTAAATTAATACCTGCAAATGTAGGCTCTAGATTTTTCACAAGGGTAACGATTTCATCCACATCAGTCGTACCTAAACATAGCGGGAAAGCATCTACATTCGCAAACTTCTTAAATAAAATACTTTTCCCTTCCATAACAGGCATAGCCGCTTTCGGTCCAATATTTCCTAAACCAAGTACTGCTGTTCCATCTGAAACAACTGCCACCATGTTCCCTCTTGCTGTATAGTCATACGCTGTTTCTTCATCTGCCGCAATTGCTTTGCAAGACTCCGCTACACCTGGTGTATACGTCAGGCTTAAATCATCCGCTGTATTTACTTCTACCTTACTTGTAATCTCAATTTTCCCTACTAACTCTTTATGCAATAACAATGATCTTTCATTAATTTGATTTTCTAACATACTTATAATCTCCCCTTAATTTGACAAGCTAGCTATATGAATATAGCTAGCTTGTTTAATCATGAAAACATTGTTAATAAGATTGTTGCTGTTACAACCATTGCTGCCCCGCCTAAACGCGTCGAAATTTGTGCGAACGGCATTAATTCCATACGATTTGAAGCTGATAAAATAGCAACATCGCCAGTTCCACCTAAACCGCTATGACATCCAGTTACAATCGCTGATTCAACTGGATACATTTTCATCACTTTTCCTATAAGAAAACCTGACGCTACCATTGTAAGAACAACCGATGCACAAACAACAACATATCCTACAGAAAGAACTGCCGCTACGTCTTTTAACGGAATATATAGCAATCCTAATCCGACCATTAGTGGCCAAGTTAAATTCTTTGAAATAAATTTATATAAATGGAATGCACCTTGCTCCATTTTTGCTGGCATTAATTTAAAGTATTTCACAAGTGCTGCTGAAAAAATCATAATGATTGCTCCTGGAATACCGATAAACTTAGAAGCAAACCCTCCGAAAATAAAGAATGTACATGCAATCAATAACCCAGCTCCCATTAATGAGAAATCAATTGGTTTTTCTGTATTTTGCTCTTTTAATAACTCTGCTTGATTATCTGTTTTTACTAATACACCATTCCCACTAAGCTCGGGTCTCTTCTCACCTAAACGCTTCATATAACCTGCGCTCACAATTGCAAACATATTTCCGATAATAGCTGCTGGAATAAGCTGTGATACAAATGTTGCTGATGATTCATTTAAAATATCACCGTAAGCTAGTGATAACGGTAAAATCCCTTCCCCAATACCACCACTCACAATTGGTACGATGATAAAGAAGAATGTCTGCTTCATTTCAAATCCAAATAGTGAACCTACTAATAGGCCTACTGCGATAGAAGCTAACGTTCCTACTACTAAAGGAATAAACATGCGAATGAAACCTTGTACCAATACTTTACGGTTCATTCCTAAAATACTTCCTACTACTAAACAAGAAATATATAAATACAAAAAGTTCGATTTTTTCATTAACATAGTCGCAGCTTCCATTGAAGCTGGATTCATCCAGTTGAAAAATACAAGTAACGATGGAATAAATAACGAAAGAATTGCTGGACCACCGATGTTTTTTAGAATTGGAATTCTCATCCCAATGTCACCTAAGAAAATCCCCATGATCATAATAACTGCAAATCCACCAATCATATCTGCTGGCAATTTATTATATACAGATGCCCCATAAATAATAGCAGCCAATACTACATATAACGGTAAAGGTATTACACCGATTTTTACATTCATAATTTTAGAAGCGAAAGATTCCCCTTGTACTTCGTTTTCCTCAGAAAATGATACCGCTCCCACGTTCTTTTGAATCCCCATATGGCACCCCCTTGTTTTCTTAATAACAATATTAAAACGCTTTCAATAGTAAAAATAGTTTTTGTAAGTTTTGTAACTATTTTTGTAATTAAAAAAAGTATAAGCGACCTATAATAAGTCGCTTATACGTAAAAATCTATTTTATTCCGGTCAATACACCTTAATTTACTCACCGGTCTTCCCACATTTTGATACACCATTTCATTCTCTAATACTCCGATTTCAGTCAAAAACATTACATACTTTCGAATAGAGACTCTTGAAACTCCTACTAATTTCGCCATTTCATCAGTTGTAAATGCTTGTCCATTAAGCGATTCGATTTTCTGCCAAATGAGTTGCAATGTTTGCTTTGTTAATCCTTTCGGAAGCTCTTTATAGTCAAAGGACTCTCTTTTTTCTTTTTGTAAAATTAACGAATCTAATTCCGATTGACTAATTTTTTGTTGTTCTTTCATGAAAGTAAGTTTTTCTCGATATATAGTTAATGCATCTTTAAATCGTTCAAATGTAAATGGTTTAATTAAATAATCTACTACGCCATATTGTAATGCTTTTTTAATACTCCCCATATCATGTACAGCTGAAATCATCATAATATCGATTTCTTTTTCTTGATTCCGAATATACATTAAAAGCTCAAACCCAGTCTCTTCAGGCATAAAAATATCAAGTAAGACTAAATCTATTCGTGATTTCTCTAATACTTCTATCGCCGATTTTACTGAGTTAACTGCTTGAACAAGTTCAAATCCTCCCACCTGCTCTAAGTAATGCTTATTTAGCATCGCAACCATCGGATCATCTTCTACAATCAAAACTTTGATCATTTTATCTCTCATCCCTACTTTTAGGTATTTCAATCGTTATTGTCGTTCCAGTTCCTAACACTGAATGAACATAAATCTCCCCATTTATTCGCTGTATACTTTCCTTTACAAGATACAAACCATAACCGCGATTATCCCCTTTTGTGGAATAACCTTTTGTAAATAATGCATCCACTGCGTCTTCTTCTATACCTTTCCCCGTATCTTGTACTGTAATGATTAATGTATCCCCATATTGTATTCCAACTTCAACCTGCTTCTTCTCACAATTCGTCACTGCGTCTAATGCATTATTAATTAAATTTCCGACAATAGTGATCAGTTCATGAATGATACGTTCATCATATATTTCTGGTAAGTAAGAATCTTCTTTTATAATTAACTTTATATTTTTCTCTCTAGCATAACTAAGTTTACCTAGTAAAAATCCAGCAAATACTGGACTTTGAATTTTTTTCATAATCCCCCCCATTTCATATTGATGCTCTGATACCATACTACTTACATATTTCTGCAATTCTTCATACTGCTTCATATGCGTTAAACCTAATACGACATGCATTTTATTCATAAATTCATGAGATTGAGCCCGTAATGCTTCCGCATATAGCCTAGTACCAGTTAATTCTTCTGCTAATTTTCTAATTTCTGTTTTATCACGAAAGGTTGCGATCGCACCAACTATTTCTCCTTTTACATATAAAGGCACACGATTAGTAACAATCGTAATTCCATAAATATTTTGTTCTTCGTTTAATTGTACCTCTCCTGTTTGTAACACTTCTTTTATACGTGAATTCGGCATATACAATTCAACATCTTTACCAATAAATTCTTCTTTCAGTCCACTTTTCTTAAATATCCGTTTCGCTTCATTATTGATTAAAGTTACTCTCGCCTCTTTATCTACAGCAATAATACCTTCTTTGACCGATTGTAACATCGTATTTCTTTCTTCTAAAATTTTCGCTATTCTATGTGGCTCAAGACCGAATAAAATTTTCTTTATATGTCTAGTTAGCAATATCGCTCCTATAATGCCAACTAATATTCCAACTCCAACACCTATATAAATAATATGTCTACTTTCTTTCACTCTTTCTTTCACATTATCTGCTGAAATTCCAACTGCAACCGCTCCAAGCTGTTCCCCTATGTCAGAAAAAACTGGCACAAATACTCTCATAGAGACCCCTAAAGTTCCTTCTGCCAATGATACATGTTCACGCCCCTTCAGTACGGGGCCTTCATCTCCTCCAATGAAATGTTGCCCTATTTTTTGAGGATTGGGGTGAGATTTCCGGATTCCATTCATATCCATAACTACAATAAATTGAACATCCGTACTGTTTAATATCTTATTTGTATACACTTGAATCAAGGAGGTATCTACCTTCCCCGCTAATCCATCAATTACAATGGAATCATTTGCTACAATACGTGCAATCGTTTTTGCCTTCTCTGCCTGGCTTTCTTCTGTCGTTCGTTCAACATTATGGCTAATTAAAATATCTGTTACGAGTAAAGAAAAAATTACAACTGTACACACTAATAATGTAATCGTTTTCCATAAATTCCATAGTTTCGTTCTTTTTCTCATCCCTTCAATAGCTCCCCTAGTTATTAAATAGAATAATAAGTAAGGTGATATTATTTTCACCTTACTTATTTGCTGTTATTATACTTTAAATTTACTAGTCATTTCTTGTAGTTCTTTTCTTCATCCATCAAATTAACTTATTTTTCTACAGCCGCTGCACTCTTCGTTATTTCAACAACTTAGAAAACAATACATAATAATAACATGTATTATTTTGCTCAATTATGCATTTTTGCATATTTAGTTATTTTTAAAAAGATTAAATTACAAAATAAGAGAACCCCATATAGAAGTTCTCTTGTTTCATATCACTTTCGCTTCTGAAAAATACCTTTCACAAAACTTTCTTTATGATCCGTGTAATTCTTTATCCCAGCTGAATGCTTCTTAGCATAATCTAATTTTAAATTTATATACTCTCCCTTTGCTTCCTCGTTTGCACTCAAATAATCTCTGAAGAAGATTAAATTATTCCAAATCCCCTTTTCATACTCTACTAAATGAATATAATGTGTGCGTTTTTGAAAAGTAGAATCAGTAAACTTTGCAAAGATAATTTCACCAGGTCGTTCCACCTTTAATCGTAAAAAACCTATAGATTTAAAACCATCTATAATAGATTTTCCTACTGCATTTAAATCATCTACAGCTACTAATATGTCTATAACTGGCTTGGATACCATACCTTCAATAGCTGTACTACCAATGTGTTCTATACAATCCGCTTCTATATGCACATTTTCTTGTATCTCATGTTTCACTTTAGAAAACTCTTTTTTCCACTCATCTGTATAACTCACTAACTTAATTTCGTCACCCGTTATGCCTAAGTCCATACCCCTTTTCCCCCTAATTTATTTTGAGTTTTTCACATAACTAATCGCTTGGCTTCCCATTTGTACCCACGCCTTTTCAAAATCCGCTCTCGATACACTGACATTCGGGCGTTCATTAAGTGGATCTTGAATATAAACAGACTCCTTATCATATCCAACAAGAACAACACAATGTTCATTATAAGTAATGGAAACATCTCCACCATTTGTTTCCCATATAGTAAACTCATCCTCATCTAGCGGTGCATATGTTGCATTCGTAATCATTACTACCGGTTGCCCATTATTTACACTCTTATAAAGTTCTTCAATACTCTTCCCTGTTAAGTCCACAGCTTCATTCGGTAAATATTTTTTTGCTAATTGAAAAAGTGGTCCATGATATACACCATATCCCGATTCAGAAAACGTATAAATGTTCCCAACAAATCCTTCATTCGGATTTCCTCTTACGCCATCGTCTAAAAAATTTACCTTTTTGATGTCACTCGCTAAATTCATCTTATCTACAGAAACACCCGCATATTGTAACATCATCGCTAAGCTTGTTACTTCGCAGCCTCTATCTAACTCTGGTAATTGCTGAATCAAAGGCACATTTGATAACATGACCTTCTCATCGTTATTACTAAACTCTGTTCGTTTTTGACTTTGTATACTTGAAAATAGTAACCCCTTTACTTTCTCCACATACTTTGTAATTCCATTTGTATATGCACCCCCTATCCCTATACAAAGTACGGCCATACATATATACCACTTCCATTTTCGTATCACTCTCACGCCCTTTTTAATTCGTTAAATACGAATAAAACGCATCAGCATCTGTTTGAACCATAGGAACAAACTTAAGCTCTTTTCCCTTTTCAGGTTGTTCAAAATTTATCTTCTCCGCTAAATCTTGAATATTCAAATTCGCTCTATTCATACCAATCTCATCAGCTATTTCTATTACCTTTTGCTCATTGATTTCTCTTAATACTTGATATATATCTTTGCCATATAAATCAATATGATATTTTTTTGCCTCTTCCTGCACTTTTTGTTCGTACACTTCTTGCGCTAACTCTTCCATCTCTTTTCCTCGTTGAGCAATACCTAGCTTTTCTGCCTCTTCTCTAACTTTCGTTCCATAGATTTCTTCCTCAATTTCTTCTATTTCTTTTCCTTCAGTTGAAACACCGAGCTTTTCTGCTTCATTATTAATTTTAATCTTATTAATTTGATCAATTAAACTTACAATCGACGTATTCTCTATAGATATTCCTAGTTTTAACGCTTCTTGCCTCACTTTTGTTTCATAAATTTCTTCTGAAAGAATTCCAACATCTTTTCCTTCTACCGAGATACCTAATTGTTCCGCTTCTCTTCCTACTTCCGTTTCATGAATTTCTTTTTCTAACGTAATTTGTTCTTTTCCACCCGTTTCAATGCCTAGCTTTTCTGCCTTTTCTTCTGTATGCATTGCATGTATTTTCCCATCGTTTAATTGTTCTTTACTACGCTGCGTGTAATCGGTCTTTCCTTTTGTCGTTCCAGAAGGAGAGGCCCCTCCTAATATACTTAAACTCATTACTCCAATAGTGAATACCGTCATCATTTTCTTTTTCAAGACTTCTTCCTCCCTCTCACACTTTCTTTTTCCAGCTTTCCCATAATTTTTTTTATACTATACATAAACTTCATCTCTGTTAGAAATAACAGTATGATTCATCTAATTCATTCAAAAATATCTACTCCAGCGTCTCTTTCTATTACAAGTTTCCATGATGTAATACATGATACAAGTTGTTCCTTAACTTTCCCTTAAAAAAAGACGACCTTGTAAAAACAAGATCGTCTTCTCACTCATATTCTTTGGTTTTTAGGAAAAATCACTTCAAAGCAAGTTCCCTCTCCCCATTTGCCCTCTACTGATATTTTTCCGTAATGCTTTTCTACAATCCAATTGGCGATTGAAAGACCTAATCCAGCTCCTTCTGATGCACTTCTTGCTTTGTCTCCTTGATAAAAACGATTAAATAATTTTGGAATATCTTCCTCTTTAACTCCTATCCCATTATCTTTCACCCGTATACGAATTGAGTTGCTCGTTTGTGTGCAATCAATTTGAATATGCCCACCTTCATTCGTATACTTCATCGCATTATCTAACAATATGACCATCATTTGATGGATTCTCTCTCTATCACCCATAAACGATATGTCACGTTCTACTTTTAATATCATCTCTTTTTCTTGATAAGAGGCAATTTCTTTATATGGATCTACTATTTCCTCTAACAATTTATCAAATTCAAATGTTTTCTTATCCATCTCAATTTGATTAGAATCCGAACGCGCTAACAATAATAAATTGCTAACTAGCTTCGACAACCGTCTACATTCCTTTGAAATTGTAGAAATATCCATCGCCTTTTCTTCTATTGTTGCAGATGGCGACTGGAATAATACGTCCGTTTTTGATTGAATAACTGCAAGTGGTGTTCTTAATTCATGCGATGCATCAGAAACGAACTGTTGCTGCTTCTCCCATGAATTTTGAATTGGTACGAGTGCCCTACCAGCTAAGAAAAAGCCGATTCCTATTGCACATAAACTTCCTATGCTACAACCTATAACGAGAATTAAAAATAAAGTGTTTAGCATTCCTTCTTCAGCTGTTGTATCACGTACAATTTGAACTATTTTTCCATCTTCTTGAAACGCAAACGTTCTAAAATATCGTCCTTGTACTTCAATATCTTGCAAATCCCCTAACTTTTTTGGAGAAAACTTTTCCAAATTCCCTTCAAAGATAGAACGAAACTTATGATTATCACCCTCTATCTCCACTATTTTCCCATTCCAAGTTATTTTAGTTACCCGTGGATCTCCAATTTTGATATTATCCATACGTTTTCTCGGTGGTATTTTAACATCTAATTTTTTTCCATACTGAACCATCATTTTTATAGATTGATCCACTTCATTATAAGTACGCTTATATGTGTACGAATAAATAATACTTCCTAATACTCCTATCAATATAATAAACACTAACGAATTTAATATGGTTAAACGAATGCGTGTCTTTTGAAACATACTTCCCTTTTTCATTGTTCTTTTAATATATATCCAATACCACGAACAGTTTGAATATCTTTCTGATAACCGAATGGCTCTAATTTTTTACGTAAGTGATGAACATACACTTCTACGATGGCTACCGTTGTATCTGAATCAAATCCCCAAACACGATCAAAAATTTGTTCACGCATTAAAATTTTACCGCTATTTTGAATGAGGTACTCTAGAAGTTCATACTGTTTTAAAGTTAATTTAATTGATTGCCCATCGACTTGTGCGTCTTTGTCTTTTCCAAATAATTCGATTCCTTTATAACAAATTGTTTGTTTTGTTGTTAAACTACCACTTCGTCTTAATAAAGCACGAATTCTCGCTTTTAGTTCTGGTGCTTGAAACGGCTTAACGAGATAATCATCCCCGCCAAAATCTAAGCCTTTAACTCGATCCTCCAAAGAATCTTTCGCTGTTAAAAATAAAACTGGCGTTTCAATCTTTCCATCTCGTATTTTTTGGATAACTTCAAATCCATCCATTTCTGGCATCATAACATCAAGTAATATTGCATCATATATATTTTGCAGCGCTAAAAACAATCCATCTTCTCCATTCAATGCTGTATCTACTTCAAACTCATCGCGTAAAATTTGGACAATAGACTCTAATAAAGAAGCATTGTCCTCTACTACAAGTAAGCGCATATTCTCACCTTCCACAATATATTTCAGCTCTTTTTATTATTACATCTCTTCTTCTCATTAAGAAAGAATGTAGTCACATTATGTAATTTCATTTTCAACTGTTTCTCTTTAAGCTTTAGAATTGTATAGAATTTGGAAAGTTTATTATAAAGACTATTTCTTAAATTTAGCTTAATAAAAAATTAAAAGAAATAAGGTTCTCCTTATCTCTTTTAATTTTTTACTACATATACCTTTTTACTCGGCAATTCTAAACAATTTAACTGGCCACCATACACAGCACTGCCATCAATCCCTATAATACGATTATCCCCAAAATACACTCCACAATCATCATTACCATGAAGCGTCTTCGTTTCCGTATGTCCAAATACAACAACCTTTTCACCACTATACCCATTATGAAATTCATTACGGATCCACATTAACGTGTATGGTTCAGATTCAGAAACTCGTTTCATTGGCTCAACACCAGCATGCACAAAGATATACTCTTCCGTTTCAATGTAATGATCTAATCCTTGAATAAACGTTACATGTTCCTCTAATACATGAGATTGTAAAATCGGTTTTTGGAAGTTTTCCTCATTAACCGCAATGTCTTCTTCTATAAATCCATAGCTATATAACGTTTTATCTCCACCATTCCTTTTTACCCAATGGCTCCATGGACGCTCCTCATCTGTCGTTAACGCCTTAATCATCATATCTTCATGATTTCCCTTTAAAACGAAGGCTCCCTCTTCTTTTAACTCTTTTACCTTTTCAATGACAGCACTTGCATTCGGGCCACGATCTACATAATCCCCCAATAAAATTAGTTGATCCTGTTTTGCATCGTAGTGAGCTTCTTCCAATAACTGTTCGAACTTTTCTATTTCTCCATGAATATCACTAATAACAAGAATTCTTTTCATATTCTCCCCCCTCTTTCTAATTATAGTTCAAAACAACAGAAATTTCTGAATCCTGATCCAAAATCACATTTTTTACAAACTAAAACTATTATCCTTACAACAATGTAAGTCTCTTGTCATCCAATTCGATGGTTGCAATTACTGTATTTCCTTATACTAAAAGTAAGAAATGAAACAAAAAACAAGGAGAGATGAGAGATGAAAAAAGTGATGGAAGTTGTAGTAGCTGTGGCAGAGGTTTTTGTAAATGGGAAACAGGTTGCAATGGAGTTAAACAAATAATGAAAAGGACAAAATTCATTCTAGACCCTTTACTCATATAAAAGAGATAAGACTTCTTCATTTTTTTGATCCCTTATCTCCTTATAAAGACAGCCGTATCCTTTTTAAGGATACGGCTGTCTTTATATTAATTTAGATATACGAATGAACCCCAACAGCAAACAACTATTTTTAAAATTTAAGTGATATGCAAATTCATTCCATAATTACTCAGTTTTAGTTTTCTCGCAACTGCTTGTGAAGCATAATTATCCCAAGAAGTACTATAAAGTGGAATACGTTTTTCTTCTTGTATTGATATCGCCCAGGCTGTAACAACATCAGTACCATATCCATTCCCTTGAAACTCCGCTAAAGTTTCCACACTCGCCTCAGCAGCTACAGGCGTACTCCTAGCACTGCAACATATAGAAACTACCCTTTCATTTTTTACAATTGCAAAGTAAGGTTGCCTCCACTCCATCTGTTCTATTAGATTAGGAAAATTTTCTCGCAAAAGCTCTTTTTTCTTCTCTGTTATCTGTATTGTTCTAGTTGGCTTATGTAAATTATTAGAGAACATGAAAGCAGGGCCCATCCAAATATTTTTTACTGTTCTTTCTTCATTTAATACATCAATGATCTTTGCTATCTCTATATGATTTGAAGGTTCACGAATTAATTTCTCAATCTTACCTACCGTTTCATCATCCAGATCACAATGATATCTCGTTATACTCCCTTCACGAGTTCTGCCAAGAAAAAAGCGTGGTGCTTTCGGATTTCCTTGTTCATTTACATATTTCATTTTTCCTACTTGATTATGAACAAATAAAACCTCTACCTGAATTGCAATTAAATCAAGTTCTGAGAGCCTCATTTATATCCTCCTTAGTTACTCCATATACCATTCATAATCTATTTTTCATGCCCAAAACAAAAATCCCATTCAAATACACATTACTGAATCCATCATACTAACTGATTTCTTCATTCTGTCTATCTAAATGGGATTATTTCGTACTTTTTATTTCTTCAGCTTGTTATTCCGTCAGTTGTGGTTGCGGCTGTACTACTTCATTCGCTCCAGCCATCCTCAACATATTCGCAATATCTTTAAAACCTCTTTTTTCAGCATATTGCAGCGGCGTAATATTTTCCTTATTGGCCATATTTACATCTGCCCCGTGGTCAATAAGCATTTGAATTACTTTCTTATGGCTTTCACTACCATTTCCTAATACGATTGCTTCTACTAAAGCTGTTCCACCACGAGCATTTCTATAATTCACATCAATATCCGTATGCTCTAATAATTCTTTTACGACCTCTACATGGCCACGTTCAGATGCTGAAATGAGTGCTGTTCCACCTGATTTAGTAGTCTCTTTTGTATTAACCCCTGCATTAATTAGTAGCTTTACAATGTCTGTATATCCTTCTCTACTTGCATAAAGAAATGGATTACTTTGTTTCTCATCTTTACTTTCAATATTAGCACCTGCACCAATTAATGCTTTAACTGTCTCTACATGATTTTGATACGTTGCTGCAAGGACAGGCGTTTCTCCGTTGTCACCTTCTACGTTTATATTCGCTCCATCCTGAATCAACTTCATAGCTGTCTCTGTGTCTCCAAGAGTCGCTGAAAGTAACAACTGTTTGTCCATTAAATTTATACTTTTTTCTTCTTTAACTTCTTCTTGTTCTTTATGCTTTTCCTTTTTCTTTTCGTTTTTCACATGAACCGGTTTCGGTTCTGGTTCTTCTTGCTTATCGCAAGCCACTACCGTCATTAAAAGTCCTAATAACATACATAATAAAATTTTTTGTTTTCTCACAACTACAGCTCCTATGAAAGATAATGTTTTCTTAACCATTCCTCCATCACATACAATAACTCTTCTTGAGTACATTTATCCATAAGCCCTTTAGATTCCTTCTTTAATCGGATTATCTTAAACTTATACTATGTTTCTCAACCTATTGGAATGATACGCCTGATGGCCTCATCATTAACATTATGAAGCAATTAGTTTAGCACGATTTTACCGCATTTGTATACATGTACTAAAACATACATAAACATCGCTCTAGGTTACTATACTCCATTGTAACCGTTCTGCTCATTATTTTACACCTTTTCTCCTCTTATTTTCATCTCATTAATAATAGAAAAAGACAACTTATATAGTTGTCTCTTTCTATTATTAATGATGCCCACCGTGATTTCCCTTTTTTGGGTTCCCCATCATCTCTTTATTCATTTCCCATTTATGCTCTGCTAGCTCTTTATATGAAAGAACTTTCCCTTTATAGTTAGACACAAAATTCTCTGCATTCTTTTTATTTTCAAATGAAATGACACTATAAGCCATCGGTGTCGTTATTGTTTTATCATATACGTAAGTAGCATCTTCTAACGAAACCCAATCTTTCGAATCATAATCTCGAACAAATTTTTCTTTCGTCTTTTCACCTGAATTGATCTCCATCCATTTATACATACAACCGATATCATCAAACTTTAACGCTTTTCCATTTTCTAAAATGACTTCTGTTGCAAATTGATTATCCATTACCCCAATTTGGCAAATATCACATTTATCATGTTCCTCATCAATTGCCACAGCCTCTGCTTGTTTCTTACCACATCCTACTATTGTAAAGACAAAGAATAAGCATATAGCAAGCATCACATATTTTGTTCTCATTTTATTTCCTCCCTAACCGTATCTTCCACAAGGAGGATATCAAAAACTTGTGTGAGATTTGTGAAAAAACAATGTTCTTTTTGTAATATATGGAACAAAAAAGAGATGTGCAGTTACTTCTACACATCTCTCATCATTCACAACCAGTAATTAATAAATCATCTTCTAACTTAACTAATAATGTATCCGTATCAATGTTTTGTCCAACTTCTACATTTACTAATCTTATATTCCCACTGATCCCTACTGCGACTTTTTCAATCTCACCGTCATTTTTTCGGATCATCATTAACTTTTCCCATTCATATACGTAAGAGGATTCATTAATAAAAATCTCTTCTACTTTTCCTTTACACGAACTATAAATTTCTTCTATTCTTGTTTGCATTCAAAATCTACTCCCTACTTCACGCTTCGCTATTTCCATCTTATTCTACCATTCTTGTACGAAGGCATTTATCTTTTTAAAAATTCAAAATTACCCTGTGAACAAAATGATCAAAATAAAGATTATGCTTCTAATGATGTTATTTTTCAAATTATTTACCATTCAAATTGAACCTTTTATTATAAATAAAAAACCTTTTATCTGAATTTTTATTTTATTCTGAAAGCGCAATCATTTTTTAGAGGGGGAGATTACATGTTAGCATTACTCGGGTTTACAATGGTATTTGTCTTTATGTTTTTGATTATGACGAAACGTATGTCTGCACTAGTAGCATTAATATTAGTTCCAATTATTTTCGCATTAATTGGTGGCTTTTATGCCAATATGGGCCCTATGATGTTAGAAGGAATTCAAAAGCTAGCACCTACTGGTATTATGCTTATGTTCGCCATTTTATATTTCGGAATTATGATTGATAGCGGTTTATTCGATCCTGTCATTAGTAAAATTTTAAAATTTGTAAAAGGAGATCCTTTAAAAATTGTTGTTGGTACAGCTATTCTTACTATTATCGTTTCATTAGATGGTGACGGAACAACAACATATATGATTACAGTTTCCGCAATGTATCCACTATATAAACGTCTTGGGATGAATCCGCTTATATTAGCTGGGGTTGTTATGTTAGGGGCAGGTGTTACAAATCTTACACCTTGGGGTGGACCAACTGCTCGGGTTATGAGTGCTCTTGGACTTGATGCATCAGAGCTCTTCACACCACTTATACCAGGAATGATTGCTGGTGCAATTTGGGTAGTTTTCGTTGCCTACTATCTTGGAAAAAAAGAAAGAAAACGTTTAGGAATTATGGATGTACAATATTTAAAACACATGAAAACAATGGATGAGCAAGCTGCGACAGTCGAAGCAGAAATACATAAACGCCCGAAACTGCTATGGATTAACTTTTTATTAACTGTTTCCCTACTCGTCTGTCTCATACTAGAAGTTATGCCGTTACCTGTTTTATTTACAGTCGCTTTTGCTATTGCGGTTATGATTAATTATCCAAACTTGGAACAACAAAAAGAACGTATTGCTTCTCACGCTGGAAACGTATTAGCAGTTGTTTCTCTCGTATTTGCCGCTGGAATTTTCACCGGTATTCTATCAGGGACAAAAATGGTAGATGCAATGGCTCAAAGTGTAGTGACTCTTATACCAGATGCTCTTGGACCACAACTACCAATTATTACAGCTCTTCTCAGTATGCCGTTCACATTTTTCATGTCCAATGATGCTTTTTACTTCGGTGTACTACCTATTTTAACAAAAGCTGCCGCTGCTTACGGAATTAGTGCAGCTGAAATGGGACGCGCTTCATTACTCGGGCAACCTGTTCACTTACTAAGCCCACTCGTTGCTTCTACTTATTTATTAGTTGGTATGGCAAAAGTTGATTTTGGTGAACATCAACGCTTTACTTTACTTTGGGCTGTTGGAACGACAATGGTAATGCTAATTACCGGAATTGTAATTGGGATTATTCCAATATAAGACGTAAAAAACAGTAGAGAAAATAAAATCCTCTACTGTTTTTTTGTTATGAAGAAACAAGAAAATACCTTCTCTCCGGTCTGCCTACACTTCCATATATAAGCTCTGCATGTACTTTCTTTCCAGATATTAAATACTCTAAATATCGCCTCGCTGTTGATCGACTCACTCCGACCATTGAGCTTAACACTTCTGCGGTAATACCTTCTTCATTAACTGTTAACATATGCTTTTTTATTTTTGCTAAAGTTAAAGGATCTATTCCTTTTGGGGCGTATTCGATTGAGTTGCCCTTCACCCCTCTTTGGGACCAGAGATGTTCAATTTGTTCTGGTGATAATTGGTCATTTCTCTTTAACTGCATAATCTTCTTTTGATAATTTTCTAAACTTGTTTTAAATCGATCAAACATAAGTGGCTTTACGATATAATCTGTTACTCCTCCTCGTAAAGCATGACGTACGACATCTGCTTCTGACGCAGCTGTAATCATAATAATGTCTGTATCATGCAAATTATGCCTAATATATGTGACGAGTTCAGTCCCTTGCATATCAGGTAAATATACATCTAATAAAACGAGCTGCGGCTTTACAAATTCTAACCATTCCTTCGCCTGTTCTCCAGTCGTTGCTGTTCCAATTACTTTAAACCCCTCAATTTTTTCAGTAAAACGACGATGAATTTCCGCAATCCGAATATCATCTTCTACAATCAATACTTCAATCCCCTCATTCATTACAATTCGCCTCTCTCTTTCGGTAATGCAATGATAAATAAAGCACCACCTAAATCCCCTTTTTCAATCGCAATACTCCCATTTAAATCTTCTACTAACTCTTTCACTTTTGCTAATCCATATCCACGTTTTTCGCCCACTTTCGTCGAAAAACCTTTATAGAATATACTTGTAATTATTTCATCATGAACACCTTGTCCTGAATCTTCTACTTCAATTAATATTTCTTCCCCAATGTCTGTTACAAACATTCTTACTTTCTTATCATGATCTTGATTTCTTTCAATTGCTTCAAATGCATTCGTGATCAAATTCCCTAAAATAGAAACAACGTAGTTACTCTCAATATGTGGACTTAAATTTTCTAAACTACTTTCTCGATCTAGCATAAAATCAATCTTCAACTCTCGTGCCCTATTATAAAATCCAATTAAAATCCCACCTAACCATGGATTTTGAATTCTTTTCATAATAAATTGAACGAACTCTTGATATACTGCCGTTTCCTTATGAATAAGCTCTAAAGCATCTTCATAAGACTCTAATTGAATAAGACCCGAAAGCGTATACAATAAATTGTTATATTCGTGCGTTTGCGCCCGTAATGCCTCTGTATACTGCCGTGTTTGAGATAATTCCGCTGTTAATTGATCCATCTCAGATTTCAAGCGCAAGCTGGATACTACACCAGTTACTTTATTATTAACTTTAATAGGTAGGCGATTAGCAATAACATCCTGTCCCTTTATATTTAATTGACGATCAAATTGTTCTTCGCCAGTTTGAAGTACATCCAGTATCGATGAGTTAGGAATAACATTTAAAATAAATTCTCCCATTATATTTTGTTGTTTATCTAAAGAAAGAATGTCATGTGCTGCTTGATTTACTAAACTAACCATTCCATTTTTATCGATTACTACAATCCCTTCACGTACGGATTGAATAACTGTACTATGCTCCTCATATAAAGATGAAATTTCCTCTGGCTCCATTCCAAACATCATTCGTTTTATACTTCTTGCTAAATATATAGAGCCAATTATCCCAATTAACAGACCTATTATTGTAATCCAAAACACACGCTTTCCATATACTTCTATCGCTCCATGAATATCATCCATTGAAAATCCAACAGAAACTACGCCAATAATTTCATTATCCTGATTACGAATTGGGGCTTTTCCTCGTAATGAAGGCCCTAATGATCCCGTTGCTTCCGAAACGTAAGACTTCCCCTCTAATAGAACCCCTTTGTTATCTCCGCCAACCATTCTCTCTCCTATTTTATCTCGCATAGGATGTGCGTAGCGAATACCATCTTTATTTCCAACTACAATAAAGTCGGCATCTGTTTCGATTCGAATTTTTTCTGCAATTGGCTGAATAATAGAAGCTGGATTTTCTTTTTGAAAAGCTTCCCCGATTTCCGGTATAGCAGCAACTGTTTTTGCAACATGTAATGCCCTTTTTCCAATTTGTTCCTCTACCGTTTCAGATAATATATAGTAAAATAAATAACTTGTTAACAGCAGTACAACAAGAATAAGTGTACTAATAGTTAATGTAATTCTCGGTTGTAGCTTTAATTTTTTAAATGTCAAAACCATTCCCCTAACATGAATAAAGATAGAATTTAAAGAAAATACAGTTTTTTATTATCACGTTTAATCATAACACGGTTACTATATATTTCTTTATCTTTATCTTCATAAAAAAAGAAACGAAGTAAAATTACTACCTCGTTTCTTAATAATTGTTATTACACTTTAAATTTATCAATCATTTCTTGTAGTTCTACTGCCATTTACTAGAGGTTCTTTCCGTCTTACTATTCTTTATCTTTTTCTACTGCTTTTTTCTCATCTTCTACTACTGATACTACAGGTTTATCATTTGATAGTTGTTGCACGGCACCTTTCCCTGCAAATCCTTCTAATAGTTCTTTTAAGTCAATACCAGAAGAAGCTTTTAATGTTTCTTGCATTGTTGCCATTAAATCAGTCGCATATCCTGCAACCTTCCCGGCACCGCTATTCTTACCACCGCCGCCTGTATCAACAACTGTAATTTTATCAATATTGCTAAGTGGACTTGCAATTTCTTTCGCGTAACTTGGAAGCATTTTAAGAACCATATCCATAATTGCCGCTTGACCATATAATTCAAATGCCTCTGCAATTTTTTGTTTCGCTTCTGCTTCTGCTAAACCTTTTAACCTGATAACATCTGCTTCCGCTGTACCTTGTGCCTTTTGTACTTCCGCTTTCGCTTGACCTTGCGCTTTTTCAATTTCTGCTTTCGCTAAACCTTCCACACGTACCTCTTCTGCACGCGCTCTTGCTTCTGCTTCAATTTTATATTGATCTGCATCTGCCTTTTTCATTTGTTTTACTTTTTCAGCCTCTGCTGATTGTTCAACAGCATAGCGATCTGCATCTGCCTTTTTCTTCACTTCTGCATCATATTGCTTTTCACGACGCGCAATCTCTTTTTCTTCTAATTCAATTTGTTTCTCACGCTCAATGATTTTAACTCGCATTTGCTCTTCTGTAACACCTTGTTGCGCTTTCGCCTGTTGTAATTCGTAAGAAAGATCCGCATCTGCACGAGCTTGTTCTTGGTCCCTCTTATAAGATTGTACTTTTAATTCCTTATGTTTTTCAGCTTCAGCGATTTGTGCATCACGTTGATATTCTGCTTCTTTTGCTTCTTTCTCAGCACGAGCTTTTTCAATTCGTGCCTCTTTTTCACGCTCTGCATTCGCAACTGTTGCATCACGCTTAACCATTGCAATTTGTGGCTGACCAAGCGCATCTAAGTATCCATTTTTATCCATTATTTCTTTAATTGTAAAGGAGACGATGCGAAGACCCATCTTCTTCAAATCAGTAGAAGCTACTTCATGTACCTTTTGTGCGAATTGCTCTCTATTACTATAAGCATCTTCTACTGTCATAGAAGATAAAATAGCACGTAGATGCCCTTCTAACACTTCTTTTGCTTCTATTTTTAACTCTTCCGTTTCTTTTCCTAAATATTGTTCAGCTGCTGTAGATACTTCTTCAATTGTCGATCCTACTTTAATAATAGAAACACCGTTTACTGTAATCGGTACACCTTGTTTCGTATACGTATCACGTGTTCCAACTTCTAATTTGTAGTTTAATAAGCTAAGAGGCTCTCCTCTTTGCATAATTGGAACTACGAAAGTACCACCCCCGCGGATAATCTTAATCTTCTTTCCGTCATCAGTAGTAACAACATTCTTTCCACCACCAAGCCAGTTCCCTGTCACAATTAATGCTTCATCCGGGCCAACTGTTCGATACTTCGTAATGAATACTAAAATAAGTAGAATTAAAATTGCGAGTAAAACTCCACCGATAATTAATGGAATCGTCATGTAAATTCCCCCTTATAATTTTGGTTTTTTTAAAGAATAAGCGATTTTTTGTACAAGTAAAACACCATCTTGAACTCCCTCAATAATGACCTCGGTTCCTTGTGAAATATCTTTTTTCCCAATCGTTTTCGCTGGTATTGCATTACTTCCAAATTTAGAGGAGATTAATACTTCACCAAATCCTTCTGTAGGAATTGTCGTAATAACTTCTCCCTTGCAACCAATGAATTCATCCATACGTTGCACCGTGTTTTGTTCTGCTTCTGCAATTGGTTTTAAAATTAGTATTTTCATTATGAAAACACCGATAAAAGATATAGCAAATGAAGCCCCGAAAATAACGAGACTGTTATAGGAGTATAAATATTCTCCTATATAACTAAGTCCACATAACATGGCGAAAAAACTAAGTAGCAACGTTACAACGGATACAGATCCGCCTCCAACACTAAATATTGATTCAAAAATATCTCCAAAAAAGATATAAATAACAGTAAGTATAGTTGCAATTATAAATCCGTATAAATAAATTGTTTCAAGTGGATAACCGAACAACATCATTTTTATCCCCCTTTCTTAAACAATCCCTTTTTTGTTATGTGTATGCCTCACCTCTTTCAAAGATTATTAATCTTAATTTTCAGTTATTTACTTTTTAAAGAAAAACCTGTAAGACAGGTCTCTAAAAAAGAACAGGAGAAACCTATTGTGACAGGCTCCTCCTAGTAAATAACCGATATATTGTATATCTACATAATATACTATTTTCCACAAAAAGTAAAGTTAAACATACATTGGAAAAGTACTTATTTATCCCTAATGCATATCTACTTTTCCATTCGTATCCTTCTAGCGAATCCCCTTAAAATTATATAATAAGATAAAACGTTATTTATTTTTTAAATATATTTTTTCTAAACACAAACATACTAAGTGCAGATAAAACTAATGCCAGGCCACCAAATAAAGATACATTATTTTCTTGTCCACCCGTTGCTGCTAAAGATTTCTTACTTTCTTCTTTCTTACTATTAACTTGTTTATCTGACACATTTTCTTTCGCTACTTGATTCACTACTTCCTGTGCTTGTACCGCTTTTCCCTTTTGAACCGTAGCCGTTTCTAATTCATTTGAGCCCTCTTTTTGTTTCTCAACATTAGCTTCTGGCTCATTTCCATTTTCAATCTCTGTTACAGGTTCACTTGTTTTTTCTTTTTCTACTTCTGTCTCTGATTTACTTCCTTCTTCTTTTGGCTTTTCTTCTTCCGACTCTGGCTTACTTGGGTCTTCTTTTGGCTTCTCTACTTCTGCCTCTGGCTTACTTGGGTCTTCTTTTGGCTTCTCTACTTCCGACTCTGGCTTACTTGGGTCTTCTTTTGGCTTTTCTTCTTCCGACTCTGGCTTACTTGGGTCTTCTTTTGGCTTTTCTACAATATTTTGAATTACTTCCCCACTGAACAATATACCAAGCCCATAATACTTCGTTCCATCAAAAGCAAACTCATATTTTTTCTCTCCAGGAGTACTCCATACAATTGTACCCTCTTCTTCATTGATTATTCCGCCTTCACTTTTCAGTTTAATATCCTCAAGTGGATTATCTTCCACATCATAAACAGGAATTTTCACCGTTTGATTCACTTGAGCATCTTCTAACATAATTCTTTGTCTTCTAAGATCGATTGTCACAAACGGAGATAGTTGAATAATTGGTTTTATATCACGAATTTCATTTCCCGCCAGCTTTAATTTATGTAACTCTTTGATGGAACTAAAAATCGTTATATCCTTAATTAGGTTATCTGATAAATCTAAAAATCTTAATTCTTTTGCTTTAGTTAAAGGAGTTAGATCTACTATTTTATTACCTTTAATTTCTAATTCATCCATTTTAGTTATTTCACTAATAGCTTCCAAGCTACTAATGTCATTATTGTTTATTATTAGTATCCCTAAATTTTTGAATTCTTGAATTCCTTGAAGAGATTCATTATTAATTTTATTAGCTGAAGCATTTAACTTTTTCAGCGAATTTAATGTAAATAATGGTTTTATATTTTGGATATTATTGTTGCTTATATTTAATGTCTCAACCTTTCCTAACTTAGCTAATGGCTCTAAATTTTCTATTTTATTATTTGCTAAATTAACGGACTTCAAGTTTTTCAAATTCGAGATAAAATCTATGTTTTTCAACCCGAATTTTTCCAAATTCAGATTCTCTAAATTTTCCATATACTCTAATCCAGATAAATCTTTTATTCCACTCTTCCCTCCATCAGTAATCTTTAATGTTTTAACCTTTAATAAATCTCCTTTCGTAATAGGTGTACTCAAATCCGTTCTACCTAAACTATGTTTATTAATATGCTCTCGTAGTTTTTTATCAGGAATAACACTTAAATCTGTTTGCCCTGCAACTATTTTTTGAATAACTGTTCCATTAAAACGTACTTTATTTTCTGAAGAACCTGTTTCTAAATTGAACTCGTATGCTTTCTCTCCAGGACTGTTCCATTTTACAAAACCATTATTATATGTTCCACCCTCACTTACCCATTTAATATTTTGAAGAGGTTTGCCATTTAAATCGTATATAGGCATCTTGATATCTTCATTTGCTGTTCCTTCACTTAAAAAGACTTTTTGTCTATGAACTTTCACTACAAAACGCTTTCCAAAATCTTGAATAGGTCTTACATCAGAAATTTCATTTGTATTTAAATTAAGTTCGTATAAATTAGTTAGTTCACTAAGTGCTGATACATCAGAAATATAATTTTCCTCTAAATCAAGTGATTGTAAGTTTTTCATTTTAGCTAGCGGTGTAATATCTCTAATTTCTGCGTCTCTTACTTCCAGTTTAATAAGACTCTCCATTTTACTAATAGATTCAAGATTAGTAATATTATTATTTCCAATCCATAATTCCTTTACCTTATTTAACTGTTCAATTCCTGTTATATCACTAATATTATTATTAGCTACATACAACTTACCTAGAGTTGGCATTGTAAATAGCGGCTTAATGTTTTCAATTTTATTACCGACTAAATCTAATACTCTAACTTTTTTCAAGTTACTTAATGGCTTCAAATCAATAATTTTATTATCTCTTAAAGAAAGATCTTGAATTTTATTCAGCCCAGTAATTGGCTCAATATTTTCAATTTGATTAGAGGAAAGATCTAAAAACTTCAAATTATTTAAATTAGCAATTGGCGATAAATCACTCACTTCAGACTCATTCAATCTGATAGTTTCCAAATTTACCATATGCTCTAAACCGGCTAAATTATTAATCCCTTTCCCACCATATACCACTAGTTCTTTAATTTGTAATACATCGGCTTTCGTTATTGGTGCATCTATATCTTTTCGACCTAAAGCATTTTTATTAATGTATTGTTGTAACTTTTTATCCACTACTATATTTTTTGCTTCTTCTTTTTGTTCTTCTTTATTTTCCTTTTGTTCTTCTGGAACATTATGGTCTAAATTGAATGCATTTACTTCAAACTGTACTTGATACTTATTGTCATAAGCCATTGTCGGAATATAAATATGCATTTGCATATTATACCTCTTTCCTAATTCCCCTACTTCAAACTGAATCACTTTCGTTCCATTTTTCTTTTTATCTTCTGATATTACTTTCACATCATGGAACACACCAGGAGTATGAATATCCTCTGTTTTCAAATATTGAAAGAAATCACTATCACTTAACGTCGCCGTTACAATTTTCTTTCCATTCTCAATTGTTAATTTCGGATCCTTTATATAAACAGCTGCCATGGACTCTTCATTCGTTTTATCTTTATACGCTTTAATAATAGCATCATATGTACCATCTTCTAAAGCATGTCCCGTTTTGTTCGCCTCAATTGCTACGGCTGCTAAAGCAGGTGTTGAATACACAGCAAACGGAAGTGATAACGCCGCCGCTATAACCATCGCATTTATATGTTTTCTTTTATTTTTTTTCAACTTTACATCTCCTCCGAAATATATAATTCAAAATGTAATCATTTCTCGAATAAATGATAATGATTTTCATTATCATTGTCAACTAAAATAATAAAAAGTTTACAAAAAATAACCCCTTCCAAAAGGGGTTATGCCATTTTTTCTCCTGATTCTTCTTTAAAAAAGCTCTTCATCGCATGAAATACATCTGCTTTTTGTTTTAAAATATAGTATCGGAAGTTTTCATCTTTAATATTTTTATATGCTGACATGAGTGTACTGTGGCGGTTGTATTGATTCACTTCCCCATACCCAAACATATTACATTTTTTCATCAGCTCTTCAACAAGCTTTACACATCTAGCATTATCCGAAGTTAAATTATCACCGTCTGAAAAATGGAATGGATAAATATTATAACGGTCTGGTGAATATTTATTATCGATTAGCTCAAGTGCTTTTTTGTATACGGAAGAACATATCGTTCCACCACTTTCTCCTTTTGAGAAAAACTCTTCTTCTGTGACGACTTTCGCTTCCGTATGGTGAGCAATAAACTCAATGTCCACAGTTTCATACTTCGTGCGTAAAAATCTTGTCATCCAGAAAAAGAAGCTACGTGCCATATACTTCTCCCATATTCCCATCGATCCACTCGTATCCATCATCGCTAATACAACAGCCTTTGAATCTGGTTTTAACACTTCATTCCAAGTACGAAACTTTAAATCTTCTTGGTGAATTGGATGGAAGGATGCTTTACCACGCATCGCATTTCGTTTATACGCTGATATCATCGTTCGTTTCTTATCAATGTTTCCCCATAATCCTGTTTTTCTAATATCATTAAATTCAATGTGCTCAATCCTGTTTTCATCCATTTCTTTCCTCTTTAAATTCGGCAGCTCTAATTCTTTGAAAAACGCTTGCTCTAATTCTAAAATTGAGACTTCTGCTTCATAATAATCTTCCCCAGCTGAATCTCCTGCCCCTTGCCCTTTTCCTGGTCCTTTTTGCTTTTGACCACCTGATCCATCCCTCGCAACGACATCACCAACTTTGCTGTCACCGTTTCCTTGCCCAACATGTTTATTTTTATCATAATTGTATCTAATTTTATATTCATCTAAAGAACGAATCGGTATTTTCACAACATCCTTGCCATTAGACATAACTATACTTTCTTCTGTTACAAGGTCTGGTAAATTATTTTTGATTGCCTCCTGCACTTTTTCTTGATGGCGTTGTTGGTCGTCATATCCTTTGCGATGGAGGGACCAGTTTTCCTGTGAAATCGTATAATTTGGTTGGTTTTCTTCGCCCATTCCTTTCCCTCCTTACTGTAATTGTCTTCCTCTATGAACAGCAATCTATAAATTTTGTTCTGTAATATGCCAAGCTAGAATATTTGAAAGGTAACTGCCCATTGAAAATCATCCCATAAACATATATAGCGTTTTTCATACAATACTCCGAGCATCCTAAACAAAATTTTGCCACTCACATACTAGAAAGAAATATTCAGCCGTTGATAAGAAAGAAACACAATGCATTGTTGCACACATTTTCACTTTGCAACATATTGTATTGTGTTGGCTTTTTTCGTATGAATGGTTGGTTACTCTATCATATGCATATTGTAAAAATAATTGACAATAAATTCATGAAATTGCATCTTAATTTATTATATTTGGACAAGGTATGACACTTTTTACAAGTATCAATAGATAACAAAACGCCGTCCCAAGAACAAGAGACAGCGTTTTGTTATCAAACTATCGATTTAACAAACTACCTACATAGCGTAACAATTCATTCGCAGATGAAGAATTATATCCATGCTCATCAATTAAGCGCGCAACAACATCATTGATTTTCTTAAGCTGATTTTCGTCTGGCGTTTTCGTTGATGTTGTAATTTTCACTATATCTTTTAAATCAGCAAATAGTTTTTTCTGAATCGCTTCACGAAGACGTTCATGTGAATTATAATCAAAGCGCTTTCCTTTACGGGCATAAGCAGAAATTCGAATTAAAATTTCTTCACGGAATGCTTTCTTAGCATTTTCTGAAATTCCAATTTGCTCTTCAATCGAACGCATAAGTTTTTCATCCGGGCTCATTTCCTCTCCCGTTAACGGATCACGTAATTTTGATTTATTACAATACGCTTCAACGTTATCTAAGTAGTTATCCATGAGTGTCTTAGCTGATTCTTCGTATGAATAAACAAACGCTTTTTGTACTTCTTTCTTAGCAATTTCATCGTACTCTTTTCTCGCTAATGAGATGAAATTCATATAACGCTCTCGGTCTTCATTACTAATCGATGGATGCTGATCCAATCCATCTTTTAGCGATCTAAGTACATCTAGTGCGTTAATAGATGGTACCTCTTTTCGAATAATTGTAGAAGAAATTCGGTTAATAACATAACGAGGATCAATACCCTTCATACCTTCATCTTGATATTCGCGTTGCAATTCTTCTACATCAATCGCATTATAACCTTCTACCGTTTCTCCATCATATAAACGCATCTTTTTAATTGAATCAATATCCGGACGCTTCGGATCTTTTAAACGAGTTAGAATAGTAAACATTGCTGCAACTCGAAGTGTATGCGGTGCAATGTGAACATTGGACACGTCACTTTCACGAATCATTTTTTCATAAATATGTTCTTCTTCACTAACTCGTAAGTTATAAGGAACTGGCATTACAATAATTCTTGAGTGCAATGCTTCATTTTTCTTATTTGCTATGAAGGAACGATACTCTGTTTCATTCGTATGAGCTACAATTAATTCATCTGCTGAAATAAGCGCAAATCTTCCTGCTTTGAAATTCCCTTCTTGCGTAAGCGATAATAAATGCCATAAAAATTTCTCGTCACATTTTAACATTTCCTGGAATTCCATCATGCCGCGGTTCGCCTTATTTAATTCTCCATCAAATCGATACGCACGTGGATCTGATTCTGAACCATATTCTGCAATCGTAGAAAAGTCCAGACTACCTGTTAAATCGGCAATATCTTGTGATTTTGGATCAGACGGACTAAATGTACCAATCCCTGTACGGCGATCTTCAGAGAAGAAAATACGCTCTACAACTACATCCTCAATTCTTGATCCATATTCTTGCTCTAAACGCATCACATTTAATGGTGATAAATTCCCTTCAATTCTTACTCCATACTCATCAAAGAAGTCATCACGTAAATGGTGCGGAATTAAATGCAATGGATCTTCATGCATTGGGCAGCCTTTAATCGCAAAAATAGCTCCACGATCTGTACGTGAATATGTTTCTAATCCTCGTTTCAACATCGTAACTAAAGTTGATTTACCACCACTAACAGGACCCATTAATAATAAAATACGTTTTCTAACATCTAATCGTTTTGCAGATGGATGAAAATATTCTTCTACAAGGCGTTCTAATGCATCCTCTAATCCAAACAGCTGATTACTAAAGAAATTATATTTTCTTCTACCATCAACTTCTTCAATTCCGGCATCTTTTATCATATTGTAAATGCGAGAGTGTGCTGTTTGAGCCACCCATGGTCTTTCTTTCACAAGCTCCAAATACTCCGCAAACGTACCTTCCCATTGTAAACGTTCTTCTGCTGCTCGATGCTGTTCAATCTTTTTTAGAATATCCATTATAGCTCCTCCCCCATCTCCTTGTTCAATCGGATTATTATAAAAGGTATGCTAGGATGTCCTTAAACATTCTTTAAATCAAAACGAAATATATAATAGCTCTATAAAATTCTCTCCAAAATTCAAAGAAAATTCTGTATAATAAGGGTATTAACGTTTTCACGCTACTATTCATTGTAAATAAATTCTTTTCTTCTAGGAACCTTACATACATTTCGATTCACAAATAGGATTCGTAAACCGAAAAAGTAAGGAGGAAATTAGTATGAAGTTATTATTAATTTTAGGTGTATCACTCACATTTCTTACAGCTATTTTCACATCTGGTTATAACGATAAACCAGGTACACATAAAAAGTGATGTGCTCTTTAGCACATCACTTTTTTTCTTGTTTTTATAAACTATTTAAAATAAATATTTTCCACATCGTATATCGATAAAGGACGATTATAGAAATAACCTTGTACGAGTTTCACATTCTTTTCCTTTAAAAATTGTATTTGTTCCGCTTTTTCTACTCCTTCTGCAATTACATTTAATCCTAGAGTATGTGCTAAATGAATAATTGCAGCTGTAATATTCGTATCTCTTTCATCTATATATATACCTTCCATAAAAGAACGATCAATTTTTAATGTATCAATCGGATATGTTTTTAAATAACTTAAAGATGAATATCCCGTTCCGAAGTCATCTAAATGAATCTTTAAATTTTGTTCTTTTAACTGCAATAGCACTCTTTTCGATACATCTTTATGTATAAGAGCCCCTTCTGTAACTTCTATTGCTAATAAATGAGGGGGTACATTGTACTTGTTTAAAGCGCGTGTAATCATCTCTATCAATGTAATAGAACGAAAATGTCTAGCTGAAATATTAACTGCAATTGGTACAACTGCATATCCTTTATTTAACCATTCACGTATTTGTTTACACACTTGATGTACTACCCATTCATCAAGTTTAATAATAAATCCTGTTCTTTCAGCAAGTGGGATAAATTGATTTGGCGAGACCAATCCTAGCTCCTTATTCTCCCACCTTATTAATGCTTCCATACTGGATATCTTTCCCGTTTCAATATTAATTTGAGGTTGATAATATAGGAAAAATTCATCTTTCTCTATAGCACGATGTAACTGATTTTCTATTATAAACCTTTGTTCACGTTCACAATCTAATCCACTACAATAGAAATGATAATACCCTTTTCCTTTTTCCTTGGCTTTTTCCAAAGCTGCGTCGACTCTTTGGAAAAGTATTTTTTCATCCATTCCATCTTCTGGGGCCATTACAATCCCAATTGATGCACTCAAATAAACATCCTCTTCTTCTAGTACAAAATGCCCACTAATTTTTTTTAGTATTGTTTGTGCAACTTCCTCTACGCATTCTCTCGTTATATTTTCTATTAACATAACAAATTGATCATCATGTTCTCTAAATAAATGCATATCTTCTATTTTTACGTCCCGTAAGCATTCAGTAACTTTTTTTAAGACTTGATCTCCTTCTTTATGACCAAATGTATCATTAATAAGGTGAAATTCATCCAAATCTATAAAAACCAATGCGAATTTTTTATTCTCAGCTAAAAATTCATTTAGTTTATTTGTACATGATATTCTATTCATTAACCCCGTTAACTGATCGAAGTAAGCCAAATATTCTGTTTTCATCTCATTTAATACTTGCCTTGTAACATCCCTCGTAACTATGTACACCCCGACGATTTCACTATTCACAATAATGGGGATTGTCCTAACGGAAATATAAAGTTCATATCCTTCTTTATGAATATATTTCTTTGCAACAATTTGTTTTGCTCTTCCCTGTAAAGCCTCCTTAAATATAGTTTGAAAAGCTTGTTCATATTCCTTATTTATAAACTGAAAAACAAATTGATTACTTAGTTCTTCATATCGATATCCAAATATTTCATATGTTGCTGGATTTGCATATGTAATTCTACCAATAGAATTTACAGATACAATGGAGTCATTATTATATTCTAGTAATGACTTAAATAACATTTGTTTTTCTTCTATTTCCACTTTTTCCTTAACCTGTGCTGTAATATCCCTAGTAATACAAATAATAAACTGACATATTCCATTTACATCACATACTGGATTAAGTAAAGATTCATAATGTATATTACCAGTTGGCAAACTAATTACATCACAAAATGTATTTGCTCTCGCTTCTCTCATTACTTTTGCATATTGCCTTTGTAATACCCTTGCCGTATCTTCTGGTAATACTTCTGCAAAAGTTTTTCCATAACATTCTGTTCCTAGCCTGGCATGATCCATTCCTATTTTATTTACATAAATATATTTAAAAGTTTCATCATCAATAACTTTCACAATAAAAACTAAATCTTGAATAGCATGTAGCAGTCCCTGTCTTACTAAATCCATATCTATCATACTTAAAAAGGTATTTTGATTATTATATTGTTCCTTCATATTTATCTCAACCCGTCTTATCTATTTTTATTCATATACCTCATTCTATATGAATATGTACCTTTTTTAAAATGTATGATTACATATTTTCTAAAAAAAATAAAAAAGTCGCCAAATAGCGACTTTTAATAAACGATTTCTAAATCTAATCCTGGATAATTTTGTTGACGGAACGCTTCATAAATTAAAATTGCTGCTGTATTAGATAAATTTAATGAACGTACTTTATCCGTCATTGGAATACGTAAACAATGATCGAAGTTTTCTTCAATTACATTAGCTGGTAATCCATTTGTTTCTCTTCCAAACACGAAATAGTAATCCTTCTCACGTTTGCTATAATCAAATGCTGTATGAGCTTTCTCGCCATACTTTGTTAAATAGAAGAATTCACCATCTTTATTTTTCTCATAAAATTCTTCGATTGAATCATAATACGTAACTTTTACGTGCTGCCAATAATCTAATCCTGCACGCTTTAACATTTTGTCATCCGTTGAAAATCCAAGCGGTCTAATCAAATGTAATTCTGTTCCAGTTGCTGCACAAGTACGTGCAATATTTCCTGTATTTGCTGGAATTTCTGGTTGATATAAAACAACATGTACTCCCACGCGATATTCACCTCTATTTTTTGTCTACTACGTATTATACCACTTGAACGAAAAATCTCTACCCATTAATGATATGAAAGAATTTATATTTCATTTGCGGTGTATATTTACTAGAGTCTTCATAATTCCAATAACGCCGACGGCTATTCGCTGAATGTGCATTTACAAGCGGCATACCATCTGCGTCTTTTGCTACTACAATTGTCGTATGATTCCACCTACCATCATCCTCAAAATCATACGCAATTACATCGCCAAGAATTAGGTCTTCTGGCTTTTCTACCGCTTCTGCCCGAAGCCCTGTTGTAGCACCTGACAAATACCAATAAAAAGAGTGTGCTACAGCCCAGCTCCAACTCCATTGGTTTCCCCTTTGCCACCACCCTTTACGAATATTAGGATGTCCGTTCATTGGCACTTCTCCAGTGTGCAGACATTGTGAAATGAAATTTGTACAATTATCAGGGAAATTACGGTATGCAGGATTGCGATCATCCCACCAACGCTCTGCATATTTCACTGCCTCTAAACGATTATATTGATATGAACCGTATTTTTCTTTCGTGACTTCTCGTTCTAACTTTTCACCTATCCCTATTTCTTCTGACACCTCAAGAGCATAATCATCTATTATACGACTATTTTTTAAACAAACTCGTCGTTTTAATTGTTCCTCTTCGATATAAAATAATTCTTTATGCTTAATTAAATATTTCAAGTGTACTTGATAATCAATTTCTTGATGCTCACTACTATTTAATTGTCTAATGAAAGAAATATCCGCAGTTGCTTTCACTATATCTGCACTACGTTTTTGAAACAATTGTTTCTTTCTCTGTACCATTCGTAATAAATCTTCAGCAATACCATCCACATCAGTTCGTTTCTCTGTGATATATGCTAAAAACTGTTGTACTTGCTTTTCAATATTCGCTTTTACAATCATTTCGTCTCCCTCCCATATTACAATATGAAAAAGGGAAATATTATCTACTCTTTTTTCTGCGCTAACAATTCAAGTCCACGATTCATTTCATGAAGAACCTCTTCATCTTTCTCACGTTCCATCGCTTTTTCAATTGCTTCGCCTACTCCATCTCCGCCAATTTTCCCAAGTGCCCATGCTGCTGTTCCGCGAAGTACTGGCCTTGGGTCATCTTTCATAACACCGATTAAATCAGGAATTGCTGCTGTTTCTTTAAAATGCGCAAGTGCTAAAATAGCATTTCGTTGCAATGGCTTTTTACCTCTCCATGAACCAGACATAATTCCATACTTCTCTTTAAAATCACGATTACTAATTGTTAAAAGTGGTGTTAATAACGGTTTAACTAACTCAGGATTAGGCTCCATCTCAGGATGGTTGTGGAAATCCATTCCTTTATTTTTCGGACAAACAGTCTGGCATGTATCACATCCGTATATACGATTTCCTATTTTATCGCGATATTCTTCAGGCAGAAACCCTTTTGTCTGTGTTAAAAATGCGATACATTTCTTCGAGTCTAACTGTCCGCCCTGTACTAAAGCACCTGTAGGACAAATATCAATACATTTCGTACAACTTCCACATTGATCTTCTATTGGCTGATCCGGAGGGAATGGGACGTTCGTAATCATTTCTCCTAAGTATACATACGAACCAAATTCCGGCGTAATAATAGCGCAGTTCTTACCACTCCATCCAATACCGGCACGTTCTGATACAGCTCGATCACTTAGTTCACCTGTATCGACCATTGATTTCACTTCTATATCCGGAAGTTTCTCGATTAAATACGCCTCTAACTTTTGTAAACGATCTCGTAAAACGAGATGATAATCTTGTCCCCACGAAGCACGACAAAAAATCCCGCGGCGCTCTCCACGCTTACTTAATGGTGCATTTTTTAATTTTGAAGGGTACGCTAAAGCAATCGCAATGATTGATTTTGCACCAGGTAGTAAAAGCTGTGGATTCGTTCTCTTCTCTATATCAGGCTCTTCGAATCCAGACTGATAATTTAATTGTTGCTGCTGGATTAATCGTTGCTTTAATTCCTCAAATGGTGATGCACTAGCAAACCCTATTTTATCTATACCAATCGTTTTACTATACGCAATTACTTCTTGCTTTAATTGTTCAAAATCCATTCTTTATCGCCTCCTCCGATGAATCCATCCCTTATGTAACGACTATATTGGTTAGTAATTCACTTTTGGAATACTATTCTTTACTTCTATTTTCGCATACAATTACGCTTTTCAAACACTAAAAAACGCAATGCCTCGTTTATCTTAGAAACGAAACACTGCGTTGATCACAATTTATTAGAAAAACATTAAATAAAATTTGGAGCGGGTGAAGAGAATCGAACTCTCGACCAGAGCTTGGAAGGCTCTTGTTTTACCACTAAACTACACCCGCAAATATGAAATAAATATAAGATATTAAAATAACTTATGTAAAGTAGTATAGCATGTAAAAAAATACGAAGCAAGAATTTTATCGAAAAAAGTCGAAAAAGTGATGAGATAACTCATCACTTTTTCAATTCTTTATCAATTGCCTTCTTCATACTATCGAAATCAGGGTTTGCAAGATTTCCATTTACATATACTGAAGGAGCACCTTGAACTTTTAATTTTTGAGCACGATCTGAATCTTTACGTACTTTGTCTTTCATTTCTTTACTGTGTAAATCTTTTTTAAACTGTTCTACATTAATTTTCGGAAGCTTTTCTTTCACAATATTAAGAAGTAATTCTTCTGTAATCCATTCTTCCGTATCTTTCTTTTGATTTTGATAAATCTCATCATAGAAAATCCAGAATGAATCTTGATCTTGTTTATAAATCGCTTCACCAGCGGCTGCACCTAAATCAGAGTCTTTTCCGATAAACGGGAAGTTAATAAAATATAACTGCACTTTACCTTTATCAATATACTCTTCTTTTAATCGTGGTAATACTGTTACATCCCAAGTACGACAAGCTGGACATTTAAAGTCTCCAAACTCAACTACCTTAACTGGAGCATCATCTTTCCCTAGAGATTGTTGCGTAGAATACGCAAACATCTCATTCCCTTTATCTTTCTTGTCATTTATGATGCTATACGCAATTGTTCCGATTACAATCAATACTGCGATAGAAAAAACTACACCAAGAACCATGAGTTTATTTGATTTCATATACATTCCTCTTTAAATTCATATTCTGTATACAGCATTGTACACAATACACATAATATCAACACTTATATACGTCACGCAATGAACACGCTCACATAAATTACAAAAATACAACATTTGTGACAATATTGTGTCGTCTTTTGTCACAAATTATTCAAAAAAAAAGAAGCTCCTATGTAGGAACTTCTTTTAACTTACTGCTTTTTCACGGGCATTTTTTAACATGGATTGCTCTGTTTTTATATCATGACGAATTACTAGTTTCTCACTAACTGCTTGCACATATTCATCATGATTTATATACCCTTCTTTCTCCATTAACCTTAAAACTACATTCCGTCTCTCAACTGCTTTATCATAATTTTGTGCAGGTGAGTAATAAGCCGGTGCTTTTACTACAGCAGCCATCATTGCACTTTCAGCCAGTGTTAATTGATCCACTTTTTTACCGAAGTAAAGGTTTGCTGCTTTTTCAATCCCCCATGCGCCTTCTCCGTAGTAAATATTACTTACATACAATTTTAATATCTCATCCTTTGTGAATGTACGTTCAATCTTTTTCGTATAAAAAATTTCTTTCCACTTCCGAGAAAATGTACGTTCATTAGATAAGAAAGCATTTTTAGATAACTGCTGTGTAATCGTGCTTCCTCCTTGCACAACACCACCAGCTTTTATATTCTCAATAGACGCCCTGATAATCGCTATATAGTCTAAACCGTTATGATGATAAAATCTTTTATCTTCCGTCGCAATAAATGCGTGTGTTAATGATTCTGGCACCTCTAAATTAGCAGGTACATGTAATTTACTAATATCACTTCGCTCAATCATTACATTTCCAACGAATAATAATGCAAAACTTAACAATAATAATAATATAATGGCTTTATAAAAAAATTTAGTTAATGGATTTAATGCAACTTTTTGATGATAGTTCACTCTAGATAATACTCGTTCTTTCATCTTGAACACCTCTTTTCCACACAGCATATATAACTCTTAACTCAAGAATACATTGTTGTAAAAGAATATCCCATCGATTTCTCTTACATGTACCTTACAACATTGTAAGGTGTAAAAATGTATTGTATCACAGTCCTTTTTTATCTACTATTCATATGAAATGTTGAATATACATTATTTATAGGCAGTAGGACTCTCCTTAATAATTAGTAACAGAAAAAGAATTAAGATCTCCATAACTATCTTCATAAAAAAGCTTAATTTAACTTTATTCTTTTATTATATCATTTATAAATTTATACTTTTAAACATCTAGCAATCTAAGTATATATGATATATCACTATTATACAGAACAAACGTTCCTGAAATCAATACTAGCTATCATACTGTCTCACTATTGGCTGACAATACAACTTCTCCCACTCATTAATAGCCTACACTTTATTATTGTGACCTTTTTCTGAAACAGTATACATAAAGAAAAGGTTAGCAATTTGAGGTGTCCTCAAATAACTAACCTAAACGTTACAGCCTTCCTATAAGATTATATGGCTGAACTTCCCATGTTTCGTATGGAATGAACTGCGTCGCTTTCATCGCATCAAGTGTCCTTGATTTCATATGTGGACGCGTTATATACTCATCAATGTTCTCTTCGTTTAAAGCAACAAATTTGGCTTCTTTTATTTCTTCAGGTTGAATTTTTATTTCGCCACTAACATATGCTACTTTAAAGACAACAGCTAAAATATGCATAGAAGCGTTATAATACACTCCTGTAATTCCAATTGGCTTCACCGTTAAGCCCGTTTCCTCCATTATTTCTCTACAAACAGCTTGATCGAGGGCTTCTCCTTCTTCTACCTGTCCTCCAGGCATTTCCCACGTATCAGCTCGCCAGTGCACTTTTGCTAAAAGTACTTCATTCTTTTCATTTGTTAAATAACCTGATACGGCAACAATATGTTTTGGTGTTTTATGCGCCATAAAAATGCCTCCTAGAAATACAATTATTTCATGTACAATCTATAACCATATTCCCTACCTACAACAAAACACCTTTAATAATTCAGCATCTTAATTAACTTCACAAAAAAAGACCCTATTCGTTAAACGAAAGGATCTTCTATCTTATTATTCTCCTAAGTCTACGTTGTGGTAAACTTGTTGTACATCTTCTAAATCTTCTAATGCATCAACCATTTTTTCAAATTGTGCTTGAGCATCTTCAGGAAGTTCTACATCATTTTGTGCAAGCATTGTTAATTCTGCAACTGTAAATTCTTCAACACCAGCATCTTTAAGTGCAGATTGTACTGAATGGAATTGATCAGGTTCAGCATACACGATAACAGAATCTTCTTCTTCTAGAATGTCACGTGCATCTACATCTGCTTCCATTAAAATTTCAAGAACTTCATCTGATGTTTTACCTTCAAGACCGATAACAGCTGTCGCATCAAACATGTAAGCTACAGAACCGTTTACGCCCATGTTACCACTGTTTTTGCTAAATGCAGCTCGTACATCTGCTGCAGTACGGTTTACGTTATTTGTAAGTGTATCTACAATCACCATAGATCCATTTGGTCCAAAGCCTTCATAACGAAGCTCGTCATAGTTTTCTTCTGAACCGCCTTTTGCCTTTTCAATTGCACGATCAATAATTGTTCTTGGTACATTGTATGTTTTCGCGCGCTCTAATACAACTCTTAACGTTTGGTTTGATTCAGGATCTGGCTCGCCTTGTTTTGCTGCCACATAAATTTCACGTCCAAATTTTGCGTATATACGGCTTGTATTTGCATCTTTTGATGCTTTTTTATCTTTAATATTGTTCCATTTACGGCCCATACTTTCCACTCTCTTTCCCGTTTTAAATCTACATAAAAATATTAATATAAAATATAATGTGTATTCAACACATTTTTAAAAGAAATATAAAAAGTTCATTTTTGATTCATATTACAGACATAATATAAATCACTATCATTTTGTTCTTTCGACAAGTTATATTATACATGAATTCCTACGTTTATTACGAATTTTAGAAGCACATAGTATAATTTAATAAAAAAGCTCTAACATTTCTGTTAGAGTCTTTTTACATCGCCGATACCGATGGTCGGGATCGAACCGACACTCCCGAAGGAACACGATTTTGAGTCTTTTTAGGTGACATTTATATAGTTATATAGAGTGCTCCCCTTAAAATCCTTTATTTTAAAGCATTTAAAAAATTTTGAGCTTCTTTAAACATGATAAATTAAAATGAAACGGAGCCAAAATGGAATCACAATAAATAACTGATACTTTTTACTTTCATTTCTCCCTTGAGTAAATTTATTATATTTCATTTATTACTTTATTTCTCGCTAAACAACAAAAAGGAAAAAGTTACCATGATATTCCCCTAATTACTTCCTATTGCTGTATAATTAAAACAGGAAAATAATTTTTGGAATTCAAAGATTTGAAGGAAGGATGGGGGAGAATTATGACACATTCAAATGAAAAAAAAGCACATGGGATTAAAGGGATAGGAGAAAAGCTAAACCCCACTATCTATCAAGTGAGATTCATGAAATTAGATAAACCAATTCAATTTGAGTCGTTTCCTGAATTAAAGGAATTAGGGGACTGGTTGAGTACTTCAACGCACATGTGGTCGTGCCACTCAACTATGTACAAGTACAACAGAGAAAAGTTTGAAAAGAAGTTTTTAGAAATTACAAAGTTAACAGTTGATAATGTGCTAATATCTACTGGTGGTGTCGGATTTAACTTCATGTCACCAGGGTGGAGAGATTCTCTATAAAATGGAATTATATAAAGGGATAAAAATGAATGTTCATTTTTATCCCTTTAGTGTTTCACAGTTTGCTTCAACTGTATAGCATGGGCTTTGATAGAGAAAAATTTTATACTTATCTTATTCATTTATAACTATTTCACCAACACACTAGCTCGTACACACTATCAGTGCCTATTTTGTAGTGCGATGAAAACATAAAAAGACTCTACACATTTAATGTAGAGTCTTTTTATTACGCCGTTCGTGATACCGATGGTCGGGGTCGAACCGACACTCCCGAAGGAACACGATTTTGAGTCGTGCCATTAAATCCATCGTCTCGAAAAGCAATATTATCAAAGTCAAATGACTAGTTGTTATTTTTTCATTCACACGATTATTATCATTTTACGTTGTGGTGTGAAATTAGTCAATCAATTATGAAATATATTTAAAGCGGTATCCAGTTTTCCGATGGACGTTTCCACGCTTCAAACAACTGATAAGTGTCTGTCGTTTTATGTCCAATTGGCATTCCGCAGCACTCAACGATTCAAAATTTATTTCGATAGTATCATTGAATGCGACAATTTTTTTTGTTGTTTAATGCGACTTAGTTGTTCATTTTCCTCTTTCAACATAACAACACATGTTTTCAAACTGTATAACATTCCACCGTTCATATCTTTGTCTAATTTATATTCGTCTTGATACAGTAAATAACCGTTAGGCATGTGATTATCAATATCGTATACAAAGTTATCAAAATCATGCCATCGCTCAGCAACGGTTATTCCTTTTGCACCGTAATATTTATAGTGTGAATGATACGATTTATAACATCTATACATCATTCCAACCCACGTGTAAAATAATGGGTGATTTTTACTTTTCATGTCAAACCTCCGATAATTCGGACGTTCAGTTTCGTCTGTATCGCCTTTTAAAAACACATTAATGTTATTTATCGTGAATACAGTAAAACTCAATGCTTGTCCGTCTGAATCGTTTGATGAATATCACTTGTTTTTTAAATATGTTTGAAACATTTTCTTTTGGAATGCGTTAAGATTTGCTGAATAATATTTATAATTAAATATCGAAAACGTCAGTATTGATATTTGAAAAACAACTCCTAACCCAAAATAAAAATAGTCCATAGTGCCAGATGAGTGAGTAATAATAAGTGCTATTGTTATGAAAAGGGATATTCCCGAACTAACCGATAATGAACCCAAACCGTGTATAGTTCCCAGTAGATGTCTGTATCTACTTTCTATGTATGCCCTTGTTTCTGTATCTTGTTTAATCAAAACCATATGCCATACATATTCAAATTGATAATAATCTTCGTTTTTATTATCACCCCATTCTTCGTGCTTTGGAAATTTCTCACCAATTTGATCGACGATTTTATTAAAATCTATTTTTTTATCAAACACCCAAGCAACGCCAAAATATATTTGATGTAAAATATATCCCAATGGCACTCCTATTGCCGCTAAAGAAATTAAAAATGCAAATCCTTTGTTCATTTGCATCGCATCAAACTTCCAAAAATCAATTCCTTTTAAAAATACAACTTGATACAATATCCAAAATATTAAAACCCAACCTGGGATACCCCATCTAATCAAATATTTAGTTTCAAACGACAATTTGATGTTCCTCCTCTTTTTATGTATATAAACTTCTTTAATTATACAAGAGGATAACCGTCAACTCATAGAGTCAACGGTCATGTATTTTTAATTAAGCGTTTATTGTGATGTTAAATTCAATCATGTTCATAAGAGTTACAATTGAATTTACATCTTCACCCTCAATAAATTCGAACGATTTCAAAGGTTCATCGTTTAAAAGTAATTTTCCATCTACGAAATCAACGTCAAATTGGTCTTGATATTCCCCATAAGTGCTAAAGATTTGGACAGTTCCTTCATCAAATGCCAATGTGTGTACGAAATTTTCACTTTCATCGTGTGCCCATTCATTTACTAATTCAATTAGTTCCAACCATCTTTTTGCTTTGTCCAAATCTGTAATAATTCCACTTTCGATTTCATCAAGCAATTCCACTTTATGGGCAACTTCTTCTTGTTTAAGATATGGCAATTCTTCAAATGGACATGTTGTATCGGTTTCTTCTTCTAATACTTTTAAAACGTCCTCCATTGTTTGCATTTCATTTATTTTTTCTAATTTATCAAAGTATGTGTTTTTCATTTTTAATTTCCCCTTTAGTTGTTTGATTTTTATTACGACGTTTTTTTGATGTCGTTGTTTATACGACTATTATATTGATGTCGTACGATATGTAAGGCAGCCATATAAACTTTCTTCTTTTTATTTTTTCTTTCATATAATGTATCGTTTAGGTGTTCGTTTTTTATTACACGCTCATTATATTGATGTTTTTCATTTTGGAAAGCAAAATGTGAAACTTTTTTAAAATTATTTTTCTAAGTCGAATTTCTTCATATATATACAACAAAAAAACCAATACAATATGTATTGGCTTCGATCCATTTATTCAATTTATATTATTAAACCACTTTAAACCCATCAGTAGTAGGCGTTATTGTTGCATGACGAATTTCTTTCATGCCTTCCCACATCCATTTTTGCGTTTCAGCACTTTCTTTGTAAGAGAAATACTGTTCCTCGTTGGTGGTTCTGTGCATTTCATCAAAATATTTAATAAGTTCGTCAATCATCATATCAACGATTTCTGGTAATAACACAATTCTTTCATCATGTAACTCGATGAAATTTATAACATAATCCATTGTTTTTGCAGAAGCAATACTATCCATTGGTTCAGGCGGTATAATAGTTACCAATTGTTCCACCGAATTTAAAGCCATGTCTTGTTTACTTTTTTTACTACATTGGAAAATGTGTTTTTTCTCTTTTTTTGCATATGCTCTAGCTACATTAAAAATGTGAACATACGCTTGTCCATATTTTTGTGCTTGTTCAAAACTAGCGAATGTTTCAATCGCTTCCTTAGTTGTCATTGCTTTACTGTGTTGATTTGTTATTGTAGTCATGTTAATTCCTCCATTTGTTTATAATGTTTCATTAGTAATTGGAGGTCATTATGTAATTTGTCGAATATTGTCATATTCGCTGTATTTCTATAGTATCAACAAATGTTAACCATGTAAAGAGAAATTTTCTGAATATTAATATTCAATTTTATGTTATTGAAATAAAAAAACACCCCCGTAGGAGTGTTCTTTAATTCAATATTAATTCCACTGCGACTAAATCTTTGCCCGTTCTATGGAATGTCTCACCATTTTCACCACTGATTCTGATGTCTTTGTCTTCATCTTTCATCAATTGCCACATATCGTAGACATCTTTACCTGGTTCTAAGTCAATACTTCGTGTTAAATCGCTGAAGTTCTCTACTGTCACTTTTACACCATCGTTAAATTTAAGTGCTAATTTCATGTTGTCACCACCTTCCAACTTACATACTTCGACAAATAATGGTAAATTCCTTCTTTTTATTTCATATCCTTCACCCACTGTTCACGCTCAATCCGTCTTTCTTCCCGTTCTCGTTCAATCCGTATTGTCTCATCGCTTTTGGCAAATAGATTATTCCACACTTGATATATAAACAACATCATCAATAGTATTACTGACAGAAATAACAAGATCGTCTTTGTTCGTTCCGATATTCGAATTTTCTTATTCCGTTTCATCGCCTGTTGAATGTCCTGTGTATTCTTGATTGTTTATTTGTGCAATGCTCTTTCTTAATTCAACTGAATCTTCAAAAGCGTAACATTGGTATTTTCTATTCTTCCTATTACGTGTCGTATATTCCAAATCATGACCCGCTTTTATCAAATCCATAGCGAGTGTCTTTTTGTATATCATTTTGATTCCCATATTATAAACCTCCTATTGGCAATTGGTTGTCTGAAGACATCTCCACAATTTTGTGGCGGTCTGAGTGAGATAGTATCTCATGCAGGTCAATCATTCGTATAACCGTATTGCTTCCGTTTCCTGATGAGTTCGTCCCTTTTCTTTATAATGTCTTCACGTAGAAATATATTAACGCCTACCGTACGTTTGATTGGTTCTAGTTGACCTTTTTTCAATAGCATATTCATACGTGAACGACTGATACCCAATATCTCAATCGCTTCGGAAGTGACCAAAATTTCTGTACGAGCAAATTCTCGTTTATCAAACTTTTGTAATATGTATACGTCATTCATGATATCGCTCCTTTTATAAATAGAATTAGCCCCGCAAAATTGCGAGACTAAACCGAAATCATTGGCAATGATTTTAACATCGTAGCGCACGATGTTGGATTAAGCACCTCGCAAGATATCTTCAATTTGTTCCGCAGCCACCATATCAAACAATTTTATTACATTCAATAAATCGCTACACTGTGTTTCTTCGAATATTTGCGCTAGTAATCTAGCATCATTTAAAAGTCCCATTTCTACATATGTTTCCATCGTGGCAATCCCCAAATAGGTATCACGATGTACATAGAATATTGTCGTAAGTGCTCCTATTGCACTGTGAACATTTTGTCTTTTCATTTATTCCATCTCCTATATACCATATATTGGTAAAATGTTAATTTCATTATATGACTCTTCTAAACCTACTGACAAGAGGAAATAATCCTGTATACAAAATGATTGCATAACAAAAAAACGAACCAATAATATGGTTCGCCTTCATTTAAATTTTATATTCCGCCCAATCTTTTAACAGTTCACGCATTCGCTCAGATGGAATATAACAATTCATCGGTTTTCCTTTACGAATACAGCCACGGAACATAAATTGAATTAAATCACTTACCGCTAACAAATCTTCATCTACATCAACATTTCTCGTTGTAAAAAATTGTTTATCATTCGGATTCATAAAGCGATTATACATGTATACCATTGATTCACATTCAGCATAATTATTTGTTGCTCTAGCATTGAATGACACGAAATTATCTTTAGAACGGTCATCTTTTTTATTGTATTTGCATTTAGGATTTTTTAACACTGGAGCGTATTTCTTTATGGTTGTCCAAAAGACCTTGTTATTATCGGTTGAACAAATGTTGCGTAAATAATTATTGGCATTATTTTTAAGTTGCTTCAAATCATCTCCCGAAGCATTCTTAAACCAAGTAGATGATAATTGATTACGCTTTTGTTTGCTTGTTAATTTTTCTCGAGAATCATAATTGGTGTTCATTTTACTGATGGATTTACCATTTTGATAATCTTCATATACATTTAATAAATCATACATTTCTTGTCTTGGTTCTTTCATTTTGTCGTATGGAATAATTGAATATCTATTTTCAATTTTACTCACACTGAACTTTTCATATTTAACATTGTGCATGTCATAATAATTTCGCTGATCTTGTCCGTCGAATAGATATGTCAAAATGTATACTTCATCGAACGATTCAAACGCTTTTATATTCATTGTCCAATAGAATGCTTTTTCTTGCAAAATGAACAAGTTTTCATTTTCCGCAATGATTTTAATATCACGAAATCTATCATCATTTTTATCTTGTCCATATTCCTCATCTAACCAAGTAACTTTTCCTAATTCATCTACTTCAATAACGTTGAGTTTCAATAAATACCCAATCTCTTTATGACTGATATTGATTGCTTCAAGAACATTCGCTACTTCATCCATTATTAATATATATCCTTCTTGTTCTATTTCATCTAAAGTATCCGCATCTAATCGTTTGAATAATTCATGAGTAGTAACAATAGATTTCCCCAGTTCCACGAGCATTTTGAAATGTTCGATTTTAGAACCTTTACCTTGTTGTGCATTCGGTTGAAAGAAATCCGCTTTAGTCGAATTGCTAACACGCTCTACTTCATTAAGAAATGGTGTCACGTATATGTATTTTTTATCCGATGTTTCACCGAATCCGTTTACCTTTTCGGAGTCGTTTATCATTTGAATTGCCCATGATGTTTTACCAGCACCACAGATGGCATCTATTACTTTGATTTTTGTTTCATCATTATTCATTGTCTCTGATTCCTCCTAAAAGTTGATAATAGTATTATATTGACTATTTCAAATTTGTAAGGATGGATCGGGCAGAAACTTTAAATAATGTACGTTAGCACAAAATGATGGCAAAAGTGTGAGGACGTTGACCAAAGAACCATTAGTACCAACGGTTTGCTGAGTTTTCCTTATAAGTAAATATAGTATATTTGTGAGAGCGTAAAACAACAACAAACAGTGTACATTCATGAGCTTGCGAAATGAATGTGATGATGAAGGCAAAGCCTGAATCATCTTGTTTTCAAGTGACTTATATAAATACTATATACATTTTATATCTATTAGAAATCATTACATATATCATTCCTATATTAATACTATATAAACTAGATACCTTGAAAACACAACGCAAAAAGCTTACGCTTTTTCACGTTAATTTTTACTGGCGTAAAAATTACACTGTTGTTTTGGGGTTCTATATAATGAAAAGAAAATAATTTCAACAAAATATCAATTGGCACCTTACAATTTCAAAAACATCAATATAATAGTATTACCTTTCGAATGACATCAAAAAAAATTGAAAAAGATTTCGAAATGACTTTAGATTCTATGTCGCTATGTACATATATAGTAGGACAACTTTTAGGAGGTTTAAAAATGAAAAAAGAAAATAAGAAAAAACCAAGAACTGTTCATTTGTTGGATGAAGATAAAGAATGGGCAGATTTTAAATCGGATAAATTGGGATATTCATTCAGTGTTTATGTTCAAAGTTTAATCCGTAAAGATAAATATGAAGATAAACAAATTGAATATTAATATTCAAAAAGGAGAAATGATTTACAATGAAAAAATTTAAGTTTTATAAATTTTCAGGTTGGTTGTGGTCAGTGTTTGCTCTCGTAGATATTGCGAACATGTTCGTTACAAAAAATTGGAGTTCTTTTTCAGAAGTGCTTATGGATTTTGCATTTGCAAGTTTATGTTTTTACATTAATTCACTGGAAGAAATCAATGAATCACTTGAGCAAACCATTCAACGTAAAAACAAAATCGGATTTTAAATCAAATACACATGGAGGAAATGAATCATGAAAAAATTAGAAAAATTATTGATTGATATTATCAAAAGTGAAATCGTAAAAAATGGTGATTATGAATTAACGCCTTATAAATTGATTGTTGATTATCGTTTGGAAATCAAATTACACGATGAATCCAATACATATTTGGTATTCGAATTTGATGAAAATAAATTGCTTCATGCAAGTCAAAACACTGAAGATATTGTTAAATTCATCGACAAAGAACTTAACGAACCCAAACCAATTTTAACGATGGAATCAATTATGTCTTTTGACGATGGAAAAATACTGATTAACGGAATACCTGTTGAAGAACACACAATATGTAAACCAAAACAATTTAGTTCTAACATCATGATTTTATAATGAGTCACCGAAAATCGGTGGCTCTTTTTATTTTTATTATAAGGAGCATTTATTATGAATGAACAATGGAAACAGTTTGGTCAAAGTGCTAAACGGAAATATTATATATCACCACAAGGCAATGTTAAATCAATAAGCACTGTTACTGGTATTGAACGACATATGAAATTATATCTTGATAAAGATGGTTATCATTATTACACCGTCAACAATAAATCATATCGTGTTAACAGGTTAGTTGCTCAAGCATATATACCAAATGTGTATAACAAACCATTTGTTAATCATATTGATTTAAACAGAATTAATAATAATGTAGATAATCTTGAATGGGTAACACATAGCGAAAATATGAAACATTCATATAAACACAGGAAATTAAAACAACTACAGAATTAGTTGTTATATAGATACCCCCTTATGCAAATTCTAAAAAATCCTGAGGGGATTAGGAGAACAGGTGAGGCTTAATTCACACGACGACTCACATTTTCCGAAATTGTTTTTCTTGAAATTAATGTAAAAGGAGAAGATCATAATGCAAGACCCACGAACAACAGCACGTAATGAAAGAACACCATTAAAATTGGCAGCATTGATGGATGATACTTTAGATTTCAATGATACATTTGAACCAATTAAAGTAATTCCACCAAAGCACTTAAATAAACATGCAAAGAAATACTACAAAATAATCGTAGAAGAGTTACAAAAACTTGGTACATCAAATACATTCGATGAAGCACATTTAACCAATCTAGCATTTGCATTGGGAACCATCAAGGAATGTCAGTTGGAAATTGATGAACATGGAACATTTGTTGATGGGTTACATGGTAGGAAAGAAAATCCAGCGTATAAATTATGGGCAACCGCAACACAAAAATCTATCGAATTAATGAAAGAATTGAATCTTTCAGCATCAACGAGACGTATGCTCCAAGAATCAACGACTAATGAAGAATTGGATTTATCATGACACCACAAGATGAAAAGATTTTGAAACAGTTGAAACCATATTTGACCGAAGAATTTCTCAAAACCTATGATTATCATGAATTAAAAATTGATAACTTCATTAAAACAATCTTTTTCCCAAAAGTTTATGAGCCACTGAAATATTTGCTGGATTATGAACCACATACAGGCGTGTCTTACGAAAGATACTTGTATGTTAAAGCGATGTTTTGCAAATTGAAAAAGAATCCAAAAGGACTCGAAGATATTCAAGAATATTGGGATGTATTCGTCAAAGAATAAATATAAAAAAACCTTTCGTTTTTTGCATTTTGCTCTTTATCCATCATCGAGGACTGTATATATATTATGAGGGTCGCTGAGCACGACCTTTAAATTAATGCTTTTGACATAAGCATTCTCTTTAGGTTTTATTTTTTGTCCCGTCTTATCGGAAAAAGGCGGGATATTTTTTATGAAAGATGGTGACTACATGGCAGTTTTAGATAAGTCGTTAATTAAAATAGTTGGCGAAAAAGAATATTATAGGATTCTTGCAATATTGGAATTAGAAGAAATACAAGAAAGAGAAAAAGAATTAAAGCAAGTACAAGCATTAGACATGATTAATGAAATGTTAGCAAAAGATGACCAACCACCGTTTACATTGTCATGGATTAAAGGTTGGTGGAACAAGTTTGATTGATTTCCGTTGTAGCAATTATCACCGTTTATTATATACCCTTGCAGTGTCCTTTCTTGCGGTGATAACTGGTGCAACGGAAATTGCATCATATTTACAGTAACCGTTATTTCCATTTCTGTTACTGTTTTTCGGATTGTGTAAATGTAACTTCTTCACATTTGCACGTACCAACTCTTATATGTTTTTAGTGTCAACAACTCCATTTGTTGGCATTATAAAGCATTTAAATATTTAACGTAGGCGTAACCGAGTGTTACGTCTTTTTTTATTTTATACGAAAGGAATTGAAATGATGGGACTTTTAAACCTATTTGAAAAACGTAGTACCGAAGAAAAAACAACTATTGGTGGCGTGGAAATTACACCGAACAATTCATTTGGTGGAATGGTCGTTAATGAAAAAACAGTAACACAAATTCCAACCGCTTCAGCGTGTTTAGATTTAACCGTAAAAACCGTTTCAGGTCTACCGATTAATTTACATAAGGAAAATGCAGATGGATCAATTGAAAAAGTTTTAGAAGATAAGCGTGTATTTCTGTTAAATGATGAAAATGAAACGTTTATGAAAGGTTTGGTTAAGGATTATTTGTTATATGGACAGGCATTCTTATACAAACGTTATGACGTAAAAACAGTTCTTGGTGAACCGATGAAATCACTAAAAGAATTGAATTATTTATCAGCAAAAGATGTAGCGATTGTAAACAAATATCACGATGGTATCAAATACACACATGCGGAATATCAATTGACAACTTTTACAGGTCAACATGTTGGAGCGAATGAGCGCAAAACATTTCATCCTGATGAACTATTACGTGTAATAAACATTCCAGTTAACGATTTTGAAGGCGAAGGTCTTCTGAAACATGGGGATAAATTATTCAAACAAGCACTTGCAGAAATCGAATACACAAATGGCATTTACGAACGTGGAGCATTACCACTTGGTATTTTAAGAACAACCGCTCGTTTATCTCAAACTGCAATTGAACGATTACGTGAAGCGTGGGCTAAACTTTACGGTGGCGTTAAAAACTCGGCAAAAACCGTCATTCTCGAAGAAGGTATGTCTTTTGACAAGATTTCAATGAATCCTAATGAAATTCAAATGAATGAAACGATGAGTAGAACGGATTCAAAAATATGTACTCTATTCGGTGTTCCAGAATCCCTAATTAGTACAAAGGCCAATAAATACAACACTGTAGGACAAAACAGTTTGCACTTCTTAAAGCATACGATTGCTCCTATTTTAGTTGATATTGAAAAAGTGCTTAATAAGGAATTGTTAACGGAAAAAGAAAAATCACAAGGTTATTATTTCCGTTTTGACACAAGCGAATTGTTACGTGCTACTGAAAAGGAACGTACAGAATCAATTGCTTTAGGACTTGAAAAGGGATTATTAACAATTAATGAAGCACGTGCAAAATTGGATTTACCAAAAATTGATGATGATGTGTTCATGTGGGGATTAAATCATGTTTTATACAACCCTAAAACAAAAGAAATGACAGTTCCTAATACAGACGGTGGCACATCAAATCAAGAGAAAGGAAATGACATAACACATGAATGAAAAAATTGAAAAAAGAAGTTTCAGCCTGTCAGAGGTTAGTGAATCATCTGATGGGTTTTTTGTGCGTGGTTTAGTCAATAAAAGCGGTGCTTGGTCACAAAAATTATACGACAAACACGGCAAACCATTTATCGAACGTGTAATGCCAAACGTATTTGAAAAAGCACTGAAACGTGGCAATGATGTAAAACTCTTGCTCGAACATGACAAAAACATGTTACTTGCTCGTACGAAAGATGAAACTTTGAAACTTACAGAAACATCAAAAGGTTTGGAAATGGAAGCAAATCTTGTTCCAAGTACACATTCGGAACATATTCACTCTTCCATCAAACGTGGAACCTTGAGCAATATGTCATTTGGAATGGTAGTTCTTGATGATGTATGGACGAAGGAAAAAGGCGTTAATCAGCGTTCCATCACTGATTTAGCATTATACGAATGTTCCATTGTTTCAGACCCAGCGTATGAAGACAGTGCTATTGAGGCACGTTCAAACGATATTCGTCAAGACGTTGAAATCCCAAATCTAACAGAAAGGAATCAACCAATTATGCAATTTGAAAATATGAATCTCAAACAACTCGAAGAGCGTAAGCAAGAATTACTTTTCGAAGCGAACGAAATCGAGCAATCAAAAGTAACCGAACAACGTTCATTCACTCCTTCTGAACAATTACGTCAAGAAGCGATTTTAAGCGAAGTTCAAAAAATTAACGACAAGATCAATTCTGTTGAATCAAGAAACCTATCACAAAGAAAAGAGGAAATTATTATGACAAACAAACAAAATGCTTTTGAAACAGAAAAACGAGGACTGGAACAATTCTTACGTCGTGAAGATGGCGAAGAGCGTCGCTCAATCACAACTAATGCAACTCCTGGTAGTTTGACAATTCCATCAACAATTTCAGATTACATTGTAGAAAAATTAGCCGAATTTGCACCTCTATTCGGTCGCACACAAAATTTTTCACCCGTTTCAGGGAAATTAGAAGTTTTACGTGAAAAATCACTCGGTACAGCTGGTTGGTTCGGTGAAGGTCAAGATATTAAATTATCTGATTACACAATGGACAAAATCACGCTTGAACAAAAACGTGTTGGTACAGCAATTGAATTATCTCAGCAATTAATCAACGACTCTGGTATTGATGTAGTTGGATATTCTACAAAATTACTAACACGTCGTTTAGGAATCACTGTTGATGCAGCGATTTTAATTGGCGACAAAACAAAAGGCGAATTCGAAGGTATCTTAAATGATGTAACAGTTCAAGATATCACTACTGTTTCATCTACTGGTATCACGCTTGACGAATTATTAACACTAAACAATTCAATTCACCCTGACTATGTTAAAGATGCCGTATTCATTGTAAACCGTCAAGTATTCAACGAAATTGCAAAAATGAAAGACGGTATGGGTCACTATCACTTAGTCAAAGATGTTGCTGAAACTGGTGTAACATACAGATTGTTTGGACAGCCTGTTTTAATCAGTGAAGTAATGCCAAACATGGCAACTGGTCAACGTGCAGTAGTATTTGCAAACCTTGGTGAAGGTTATGCTACAATGACTAAAAAAGGACAAACTTTAAAGTACATTGACAACGATACTGCAAATGCTCTACGTGGTACAAACACAATTGTATTAGACGCATATATGGATGGAAAAGTATTAAATAAAGATGCCATCGTATGCTTAAAAATGAAGTAATACATTAGGAGTCGAGGAATCGGCTCCTATTTTTTTTTATGAGTAAAATCATCATTTTATTAGATTCTCAAAGTGCTATTTTGTTTCACAATGCTATTATAGTGTAAACATTTGAGTTGTAAAGCAAACATATGAAAAAAGTTCTATTTTTTTTATTTGGCTTCCTTACAAACCCGATCCATTCCCTATAATAGTATTATAAGTAACTTAAACCTTCCATTTCTGTTACTTGCTCTTTTCGGTTATATAGCGAAGTCTATGTCAATGTTCTAACGACCACCCATCATTTATTTGATGAGTGGTCATTTTTTTTTGGTTACTGTTCATATATTATTTGGGACTTGCGCTTTAATTCTTTAGTGATTGATAAATACCATGTACGCTTTGAACTATTCCACTTTTTCAATGATATAAATGCTTCCCAATTCAATTGATATATCGCTTTTGGCGTTACATCATCGTTAAGAACTGTAACAATTACGTATTCAAATAACTGTTCTTGTGGCACATCGGAATCAGGGTCATTTAATCCATGAAATACTCCTGTCATGCCAGTTCTCGACGATTTAATACTGTAGCGTTCATTATTATCGTTAATGGCATCAATATTTTTCTCGCCCACTTTTACCGCATGTAAATTAGGCAACGTTGACGATTGATTATAATGCTCAATTGCAATGGTTTCACCCATATCTCCCACAAAATTATTTGTGCGTATCGCTCCACGCTTTTTAAACATCTTCATTAATTTACTGTACTCTTCCAATCCCTCAGCAATGGTCATATTATCATATTCTACTTCAGTTAACATACATATCAACTCCCTTATATGGCTTGTCTAAATTTTTACCACATACAGGAAAAATTGTCATTCAAACGACTGTTCGTTGAATATTAATATTCAATAAAATATCCTTGAATATCGCTAGATTTGCACAATTTTGCTCACATCTCACTCATGCAGCCATTTATAAAAAATTTGGTTCATGGGATTGTCATATGCTTTTGTACCGTCACGAAATGATATATGGTGTATTACATTTTTAATTGCTCCACGGATATATGCTTTCAAATTGCTGATGTTATTTTTATTTTTGATTTCATCAATGACCTTAAAGAACATCTTTTTGCTGATTCCGTTTTTACGTGCAAATACATATTCGTCATGAATAATATTATTTTGTTCAACGTCCTTTTTGTTAACAATACTAGTATTTAAATTATTATTATGAGTAGAAATATAAACTAAGGAATGAGTAGAAAAACTTCTAGAAGGCGATTCAGCAATATCATGAAATTCCGCATCATCATTGACTTGCTCCGTTTGTTCACCGTTTGTCACTACCGTTTGACATTCATCATTTATTTCCGACATTTTGTCGGAATTGGCTTGTGGAATCAGCGTAAATACTAGTGAAGCAAATTGTTCTGATACATTGCGATTTTGTTCAATCTGAATTAAATCAGAGCACTTGTCTTTGATTTTCTTTAGGTTGCGTGAAATTGTAGAAGCGGTAACATCACATTTAATTGCTAATGTAGAATTCTTTTGTGATACTACAAACGAGGATTTTGCGTACGCTTGTTGAGAAATTGCCTCGATAATAGTAAATAAGGTGGATCGATTTTTAACGTTTAGTCGTTCAAGCAAACGTTTTTGAATGTGGTTGATTTCATTTTTAATACACATACATTATTCTCCTTTGATTCAAAGGAACAATCATGCTAAAATAAGAGCACAATAGTCCTTTGGGATTGTTGTATCATGGGTAAACGAGCGGTAGAGCGCCAACTCTATAATCCGTTCGTTTTTTATTTTGTAAACTTTTCTATATTAACATATGGCAATATATTTCTAAATCTCTAAATGATATTATTTAACGCCCCGTATTTCTTGTGACTTTCAGCAATATCAGTAGACCACAAGTTCACGTATTTCTTTGTGATTTCCAATGAAGTATGTCCTAACAATTGTTGCAAATGAAAAGCGTTTCCTCCGTTTTGTATGAACAATTTCGCTGATGTGTGGCGGAATGTATGAGCACTCACACGTACATCTTTAATTCCGCTTAATTTCCCATAGTATTCAATCCTCGTTTGTATACTACGCTTTTTCAATTCGTTTCCGTCCTGATTGAGAAACAACTTGTCCGATTCCGCATATCCACGAATCTTAATATAAATTTCCATTTGTTCTTTTAATTTTTTACTCATTGGCACAATACGCTCGAAGAATGTTTTCGTTTCTCTTATCACGATTTCATTATGCTTAACGTCCGCTACGTCGATATTTGCCAATTCATTCACTCTTATGGCAGTATCAAGCATTAACATCATTATCGTGTAATCACGAACGCCTACGAACGTTTTACGGTCACATAACGATAATAATAATTTGATTTGATCTTTGCTCAGCGTAGGCACAACTTCCTTACGTTGTTTCAACAGTTTTATGTCCGCTATCGGATTTTTTTTGATGTGTTTATGTTTGTGTAAGAAATTATAGAAACTCTTGAATGCTCGCAATTTGGTGTTTATGGTGGTTACCTTTAGTCCTCGACGTTGCATTTCCATAATCATATTTTTGATGTCATCTTCCGTCATGAGAACCAACGGTTTGATTTTTGTTTGTAAACTCTCACGGTAATATTTTATTGTATAAGGTCTTAAATTTCGAAGTTGGCAATCTGTATAAAATAAATTTAATGCTTCTTCATCAGTGGTTACATACGTGGATTTTGTTGCAATTTTTAATTCGGCTTCCGATAATAATGTTCTACGTTTACTCACCAGCACACGACCTCCCGCACACTATTTGTGCTTATTTTGTCGTGCGATGAAAACACAAAAAAACTCTATACTAGTCGTATAGAGCCTTGATGTTACGCCGTTCATGATACCGATGGTCGGGGTCGAACCGACACTCCCGAAGGAACACGATTTTGAGTCGTGCGCGTCTGCCAATTCCGCCACATCGGCATAAAAGAAAGGCGGCAACCGGATTTGAACCGGTGGTAAAGGTTTTGCAGACCTCTGCCTTACCACTTGGCTATGCCGCCATATTAAGTTAAAATGGAGCGGAAGACGGGATTCGAACCCGCGACCCCAACCTTGGCAAGGTTGTATTCTACCACTGAACTACTTCCGCAAAAATGGCTGGGCTAGCTGGATTCGAACCAGCGCATGACGGAGTCAAAGTCCGTTGCCTTACCGCTTGGCTATAGCCCATCGATTTCTTACTTAATTATATGTAAGTATCAATTAGATTATTTGTAATTTTAAAAATAAAAATGGGGCGACTGATGGGAATCGAACCCACGAATGCCGGAGCCACAATCCGGTGCGTTAACCACTTCGCCACAACCGCCATGTTGTGTAAATATATTTGGCAGGGGCAGTAGGAATCGAACCCACACTGGAGGTTTTGGAGACCTCAGTTCTACCTTTAAACTATGCCCCTATGTAAATGGTGGAGGGGGGCAGATTCGAACTGCCGAACCCGAAGGAGCGGATTTACAGTCCGCCGCGTTTAGCCACTTCGCTACCCCTCCGAAACTTACATGGTGCCGGCTAGAGGACTTGAACCCCCAACCTACTGATTACAAGTCAGTTGCTCTACCAATTGAGCTAAGCCGGCGTATTTTATTAAGATAAATGGTGGCTCGGGACGGAATCGAACCGCCGACACGAGGATTTTCAGTCCTCTGCTCTACCGACTGAGCTACCGAGCCTTATTAAAAATGGCGGTCCCGACCGGGGTCGAACCGGCGATCTCCTGCGTGACAGGCAGGCATGTTAACCACTACACCACGGGACCATTTGGTTGCGGGGACAGGATTTGAACCTGCGACCTTCGGGTTATGAGCCCGACGAGCTACCGTGCTGCTCCACCCCGCGATAATACTATTCATATAAAAATTTATATGGTGGAGGATGACGGGATCGAACCGCCGACCCCCTGCTTGTAAGGCAGGTGCTCTCCCAGCTGAGCTAATCCTCCAAAGTGGTGACCCGTACGGGATTCGAACCCGTGTTACCGCCGTGAAAGGGCGGTGTCTTAACCACTTGACCAACGGGCCAAATATTATAAATCCTATGGCGGAGAGCAAGGGATTCGAACCCTTGATACGCTTGTGACGTATACACGATTTCCAATCGTGCTCCTTCGGCCAACTCGGACAGCTCTCCAATGGCTCCGCAGGTAGGAATCGAACCTACGACCGATCGGTTAACAGCCGATAGCTCTACCGCTGAGCTACTGCGGAATAATATTGCCTGGCAACGTCCTACTCTCACAGGGACAAGGTCCCAACTACCATCGGCGCTAGAGAGCTTAACTTCCGTGTTCGGTATGGGAACGGGTGTGACCTCTCTGCCATCATTACCAGACATTATTCTTTTGAGACAATCATTATTATAACTTATTCACTTTAAAAGTCAACAAGTTTTTTATGTTCTCTCAAAACTAGATAACATTGCTACATATTATATGGTTAAGTCCTCGATCTATTAGTATTCGTCAGCTCCACATGTCACCATGCTTCCACCTCGAACCTATCAACCTGATCATCTTTCAGGGATCTTACTAGCTTACGCTATGGGAAATCTCATCTTGAGGGGGGCTTCATGCTTAGATGCTTTCAGCACTTATCCCTTCCGCACATAGCTACCCAGCTATGCCCTTGGCAGAACAACTGGTACACCAGCGGTGCGTCCATCCCGGTCCTCTCGTACTAAGGACAGCTCCTCTCAAATTTCCTCGCCCACGACGGATAGGGACCGAACTGTCTCACGACGTTCTGAACCCAGCTCGCGTACCGCTTTAATGGGCGAACAGCCCAACCCTTGGGACCGACTACAGCCCCAGGATGCGATGAGCCGACATCGAGGTGCCAAACCTCCCCGTCGATGTGGACTCTTGGGGGAGATAAGCCTGTTATCCCCGGGGTAGCTTTTATCCGTTGAGCGATGGCCCTTCCATGCGGAACCACCGGATCACTAAGCCCGACTTTCGTCCCTGCTCGACTTGTAGGTCTCGCAGTCAAGCTCCCTTATGCCTTTGCACTCTACGAATGATTTCCAACCATTCCTGAGGGAACCTTTGGGCGCCTCCGTTACACTTTAGGAGGCGACCGCCCCAGTCAAACTGCCCACCTGACACTGTCTCCCGGGTCGATAAGACCCGTAGGTTAGAATTTCAATACAGTCAGGGCGGTATCCCACCAGCGCCTCCACCGAAGCTAGCGCTCCGGTTTCAATGGCTCCCGCCTATCCTGTACAAACTGTACCAAAATTCAATATCAGGCTACAGTAAAGCTCCACGGGGTCTTTCCGTCCTGTCGCGGGTAACCTGCATCTTCACAGGTACTATAATTTCACCGAGTCTCTGGTTGAGACAGTGCCCAAATCGTTACACCTTTCGTGCGGGTCGGAACTTACCCGACAAGGAATTTCGCTACCTTAGGACCGTTATAGTTACGGCCGCCGTTTACTGGGGCTTCAGTTCAGAGCTTCGCTTACGCTAACCCCTCTCCTTAACCTTCCAGCACCGGGCAGGTGTCAGCCCCTATACTTCGCCTTACGGCTTCGCAGAGACCTGTGTTTTTGCTAAACAGTCGCTTGGGCCTATTCACTGCGGCTTTCCGTTAAGAAAGCACCCCTTCTCCCGAAGTTACGGGGTCATTTTGCCGAGTTCCTTAACCAGAGTTCTCTCGCACACCTTAGGATTCTCTCCTCGCCTACCTGTGTCGGTTTGCGGTACAGGCACCTTTTATCTCGCTAGAAGCTTTTCTTGGCAGCGGGGAATCAAAGACTTCGCTCCATAAGGAGCTTCCCCATCACAGCTCAGCCTTCACGATAAGCGGATTTGCCTACTTATCAGCCTAACTGCTTGGACGTGCACAACCAATCGCACGCTTCTTCTATCCTTCTGCGTCCCTCCATTGCTCAAACGATAAAGAGGTGGTACAGGAATATCAACCTGTTGTCCATCGCCTACGCCTGTCGGCCTCGGCTTAGGTCCTGACTAACCCTGAGCGGACGAGCCTTCCTCAGGAAACCTTAGGCATTCGGTGGACGGGATTCTCACCCGTCTTTCGCTACTCATACCGGCATTCTCACTTCTAAGCGCTCCACCAGTCCTTCCGGTCTGACTTCACTGCACTTAGAACGCTCCCCTACCACTGATACCATTGGTATCAATTCGCAGCTTCGGTGGTGTATTTAGCCCCGGTACATTTTCGGCGCAGAGTCACTCGACTAGTGAGCTATTACGCACTCTTTAAATGGTGGCTGCTTCTAAGCCAACATCCTAGTTGTCTAAGCAACTCCACATCCTTTTCCACTTAATACACACTTTGGGACCTTAGCTGGCGATCTGGGCTGTTTCCCTCTTGACTACGGATCTTATCACTCGCAGTCTGACTCCTAAGGATAAGTCATTGGCATTCGGAGTTTGACTGAATTCGGTAATCCGATGAGGACCCCTAGTTCAATCAGTGCTCTACCTCCAAGACTCTTACACTTAAGGCTAGCCCTAAAGCTATTTCGGGGAGAACCAGCTATCTCCAGGTTCGATTGGAATTTCTCCGCTACCCACACCTCATCCCCGCACTTTTCAACGTGCGTGGGTTCGGGCCTCCATTCAGTGTTACCTGAACTTCACCCTGGACATGGGTAGATCACCTGGTTTCGGGTCTACGACCACGTACTAAACGCCCTATTCAGACTCGCTTTCGCTGCGGCTCCGTCTCTTCAACTTAACCTCGCACGGGATCGTAACTCGCCGGTTCATTCTACAAAAGGCACGCCATCACCCATTAACGGGCTCTGACTATTTGTAGGCACACGGTTTCAGGATCTCTTTCACTCCCCTTCCGGGGTGCTTTTCACCTTTCCCTCACGGTACTGGTTCACTATCGATCACTAGGGAGTATTTAGCCTTGGGAGATGGTCCTCCCAGATTCCGACGGAATTTCACGTGTTCCGCCGTACTCAGGATACATTCAAGAGAGAACGAAGTTTCGACTACGGGGTTGTTACCCTCTACGACGGACCTTTCCAGGTCGCTTCGTCTACCTCGTTCCTTTGTAACTCCGTATAGAATGTCCTACAACCCCAAGAGGCAAGCCTCTTGGTTTGGGCTAGATTCCGTTTCGCTCGCCGCTACTCAGGAAATCGCATTTGCTTTCTCTTCCTCCAGGTACTTAGATGTTTCAGTTCCCTGGGTCTGTCTTCCATACCCTATGTATTCAGGTAAGGATACCATACCATTACGTATAGTGGGTTTCCCCATTCGGAAATCTTCGGATCAAAGCTTACTTACAGCTCCCCGAAGCATATCGGCGTTAGTCCCGTCCTTCATCGACTCCTAGTGTCAAGGCATCCACCGTGCGCCCTTTCTAACTTAACCAAACTAAAATTAAAAAATATGAGCTACACTGTTATCTAGTTTTCAAAGAACATACATTT
>NZ_ALBR01000092.1:2500-89320 GCF_002081505.1 Bacillus sp. CDB3
TTCGCAGCTTCCTCTTCAAGCTGTTCCAATCCTCCATAAGGAAAATCAACAATCTTACCACATTTTTCACAAATCACATGATAATGTTGACTTGTAACATAATCAAATCTACTTGAAGCGTCTCCATAAGTTAATTCCTTTACAAGTCCAACTTCTTTAAATACACGTAAGTTATTATAAACAGTTGCAACACTCATATTCGGAAACTTACCTTCTAATGCTTTATAAATGTCATCCGCTGTTGGGTGCGTCATGGATTCCACAAGGTACTCTAAAATAGCATGACGCTGTGGAGTAATGCGTACACCCGTATTTTTCAGCATTTCTAGCGCTTCTTTTAATTCTTCTTTGACCACCGTCATGCACCCCGATTCTATACGGATTATTATTTTATAATTCTTATAAAGAGTGTACTCCTTTTCTTATAAATCGTCAATATTTCTACTATAAGTATGTGGTTTATTTTTGTATATAGCCTTATTCTTATGTATCTTTCCCCAGTTTCTATACATTTACATAGAAAAAAGTGCGACATAATCGCACTTGGAATACTATCATCTGAGGAGGTATGCCCTACACTTCCACTTTATGTAAGACGATAAAATATGTATAGACACTTGCCTTACTTCTATATATTTTATCTCCACTATAGATTTATTTTATATAAGAAAGAACGTCCTCAATATGTCCTTTCACTTTCACTTTACGCCATTCTTTTACAAGCTCGCCGTCTTTATTAATAAGGAATGTAGAGCGCTCGATTCCCATGTACTCTTTTCCGAAGTTCTTTTTCAACTTCCAAACATTGTACAATTCTGCTACTTTATGATCTTCATCTACTAAAAGTGCAAATGGGAGCTCATGTTTTTCAATAAATTTCATATGCCTATTCACCGAATCAGGGCTTACACCAAGGATGACCGTATCCTTCTCTTGGAATAATCCATATGCATCACGAAAATCACATGCTTCAGTTGTACACCCTGGAGTCATATCTTTCGGATAAAAATATAAAACTACATTTTTACCTCGGAAATCAGCTAAACGAACTTGTTCTCCGTTACTTCCCTCTAATGTGAATTCCGGTGCCATTTCTCCTACTGTGATCATTGTTGTCACTCCTTCTCTTTTCCATTACTATAACAAATACTACCTTATTTTTCATTGTCCATTACAGTCCTTACCACAAAGGCAAACGGTAATGTATATCCAATTAGCGCCTCTCCAATTGCAATCCATCTTCCGATTCCAATCGGAGCTATATCCCCATATCCAACGGACAATAAAGTAACTGCGCTAAAATATAAACATATTTCAACAAGTTGAAAGGAATGAGCACTTAACCTATCCCCATCTTCTTTCAAAACTGCAAAACCCATTTCCTCTAATACAACATAACTTAATCCAAACGCAATCAATACCGTTGTATAAATTAAAAACAACGTGGCTAAATTATACAGCGAAAAGAAACGTTTGGAATCTGAATATGAACTCCATAATAATTGGACACTTCTCAAAATAGCGATTGCTACAATTAATAGAATAAATCCCCATAACATGTCCTCCACCTCATTTTATATGTATGAGGACTATAGATGATTTATCCCTTAGAAACGAACAAGCTTCTATAATTAATTTCCTGCACCGCGATATCGTTTGACCCCTTGATTCCAAAGGGTAATTGCAATAGTAAAACAGATAACACCAACAAATGGTGTCGCAAAAGCATAGCTATTCCACTCTGTTTTTCTTAAAAAGTATGCTGCTGGATATACTCCCACAAATGCAAACGGTAAAACAAACGTTAAAATAAAGCGAATAACACGGTTATAAATATCAACAGGATAGCGTCCATAATTCCCTATGTTATACATAAGTGGCATAATCGAACTTTTCGCATCCGACCAAAACCCAAGGCTTGCAAGTGTAACAAATATCCCGCCGTACACAAGCGCCCCTCCCCCTACCATCAGTAAGAATAGGAAGAAATCATACCAGTAAAAAGATAAATTTAGTTCCACTGCTGCATAGCCCATTACAATAATTCCTGTAACCGCTCCAATTAAAGATTCAAGTTCCATTCTTTCTAATATAATTTGAAATAAGCTATGAATTGGTCTCGTCAATATACGATCCATTTCACCTTTAATAATGTAACGATCATTAAAGTCCCATATATTAAAGAAAGCTGAAAAAATGGCAAACGGTACTAAAAAGAAACCGTAAATAAAGATTACTTCTTCTCGGCTCCACCCTTTTAGTGCTTGGGTATGTCCAAACACAACAAGAATGAAGATTAAATTAACGGCTTGTAGTGATAAATCTGAAAGTAATCCGACGATAAAATCGCCCCGATACTCCAATTTTGTTTTTATATATTGACTTGCATATTGTAAAAACAATTTTATATATAGCATCTCATCATCCCCCTTGTACAATTAAACGTTTTCTCGCCGTTTTCCACATCAGTACAATTGGAATAATAAGTATAATTGCCCAAATCAATTGAAATAATAAAGCTTCATATAACTTACTTCCTTGTATACCTTCAGAGAAAATCATACTCGGAATATAACTAATTGCTTGAAACGGTAAAAACACCATTGCTTTTTGGGCCCATAACGGATAAAAACTAATCGGTAATAATAAACCAGAAAATAAATCAATAACAACACGTTTCGCATACATAATTCCACTATTATTAAATAAGAAGAATGTAAGCATTCCGGTCATTAAATTTATTTGTGTATTAATGATAAAACTAAATATTAAAGATAAGAAGAAAAATAACCACGTTTGAAAATCCGTTGTAATTTGTAATGAAAATAACAATGTAACGATGACCATACCTGGAATTGAAAAGAAAGCAAAACGAAATATCCCTTCTCCAAGACCTTGCATAACTTTCATACCTAAATAGTTATACGGACGAATTAGCTCTACCGCCACACGTCCTTCTTGAATTTCCATCGCAATTTCTCTATCTATATTATTGAAATAAAAAGCACGTGCCATCCATGCGATCGCAATATACGTAGTCATTTGCGAAATAGATAAACTTTCAATATTCTCTTTCCCACTATAAATCGCTTGCCATAAAAAATAATACGCACCGATATTAATCGTATAAATTAAAATCCCGCTGTAATAATTCGTACGATAGGCGAGCATCATTAAAAAGCGAATGCGAATCATTTCAATATACTTACCCATGCATAATACCTTCTTCATAAATGTTACGAATAATTTCCTCTGTAGACACTTCATTAATTTTTAAATCTTTAATTTGAAAGGCCTGTACTACTTTAGAAATCAGCATAGAAATGATAACCTCTTCATTCGGTATTTTTGCAATCCACGCATTTTCCTCTTTCGCTTTTGACCAAACGACATGATTATCTGGCATAACCATCGATAACTCCTGGTATGAAACCGGGGCAATAAACTGAAAATGTATTTCTTTTTCTGCTCCCCACTGTGTGCGAAGATTATCTAAAGATCCGTCATACATAATGTTTCCTTCATCAAGCATGATGACACGTTCACATAAAGCTTCAATATCAGTAATATCATGTGTCGTTAATAAAATTGTTGTTTTATAACGTTCATTCATCTCTTTTAAAAATTCTCGTATTTTCAGTTTCACAAGAACATCAAGTCCAATTGTTGGCTCATCTAAAAATAATAATGGCGGATTATGAATTAATGCCGCTGCCAATTCACAACGCATTCTTTGACCAAGAGATAATTTCCGCACCGGTTTATCCAATAAAGGACCAATATCTAATGTTTCAATAACATGTTCCATATGTTCCTTATACTGAGCATCCGATACACCGTACACTTTCTTCAATAAACGAAACGATTCTTGTACAGCGATATCCCACCAAAGCTGAGAACGCTGACCAAACACAACACCGATTGTTCTTACAAATTCTTCTCTTTGTTTGTGCGGATTCATTCCATTCACTGTAATTTGTCCTGATGTCGGAGTCAAAATCCCTGTAAGCATTTTAATCGTCGTTGATTTACCAGCACCATTCTCACCAATATAACCGACCATTTCACCTTGCTTCACAGTAAAAGAAACATCATTTACTGCTGGTACTATTTTATAATTACGATTTAATAAATCGCGAAATGCACCCTTTAATCCCGGACGACTTGAATAGGCTGTAAACTCTTTACGTAACCCTTGTACCTCAATTACCGATTTCATAATCGGACCCCCTTCCTAAATGTCACAACGAATAGTTTACCCAACTGCTCCTTCTATCACAAACAATACGTCTTTTCAAAAAACATGTTAGAATAATACATAGATTTTTGTAAGGAGATGAATTGAAGTGAATTTCACAAAATCAGAAGCGTTACATAAGGAAGCTTTAGAACATATCGTTGGTGGTGTTAACAGTCCTTCCCGTTCTTTCAAAGCAGTTGGAGGCGGTTCTCCGGTTGCAATGGAACGCGGAAAAGGTGCTTATTTCTGGGATGTAGATGGCAATAAATATATCGACTATTTAGCAGCATATGGCCCTATTATTACTGGACATGCTCACCCGCATATAACAAAAGCAATTACAACAGCAGCTGAAAATGGCGTACTATACGGTACTCCTACAGCACTAGAAGTAAAATTCGCAAAAATGTTAAAAGAAGCAATGCCCGCTTTAGATAAAGTCCGCTTCGTAAACTCTGGTACAGAATCCGTTATGACAACCATTCGTGTGGCTCGTGCTTACACTGGCCGCACAAAAATTATGAAATTCGCTGGTTGTTACCACGGTCATTCTGATTTAGTACTTGTAGCAGCAGGCTCTGGTCCTTCTACTCTTGGAACTCCTGATTCAGCTGGCGTGCCACAAAGTATCGCCCAAGAAGTTATTACTGTTCCATTTAATAATGTAGACACGTTAAAAGAAGCTTTAGATAAATGGGGACATGAAGTAGCAGCTATTCTTGTAGAACCAATCGTTGGAAACTTCGGTATCGTAGAGCCTAAACCTGGATTCCTTGAGAAAGTAAATGAGCTTGTCCATGAAGCTGGTGCATTAGTAATTTATGATGAAGTTATTACTGCTTTCCGCTTTATGTACGGTGGTGCTCAAGACTTACTTGGCGTGACACCAGATTTAACAGCACTTGGTAAAGTTATCGGCGGCGGCCTTCCAATTGGCGCTTACGGTGGTAAGAAAGAAATTATGGAACAAGTTGCTCCGCTCGGCCCTGCATACCAAGCTGGTACAATGGCCGGGAACCCTGCTTCTATGGCATCAGGTATTGCATGCCTTGAAGTACTTCAACAAGAAGGCATATACGAGAAATTAGATGCACTTGGCGCAATGCTTGAAAAAGGAATTTTAGAACAAGCTACAAAACATAACATCGACATTACAGTAAACCGTCTAAAAGGTGCATTAACTGTATACTTCACGACAAATACAATTGAAGATTACGATGCAGCCAAAAATACAGATGGGGAAATGTTCGGTAGATTCTTCAAGCTAATGCTTCAAGAAGGTATTAATTTAGCACCATCTAAATATGAAGCATGGTTCTTAACGACAGAACATACAAAAGAAGATATTGAGTATACAATTGAAGCTGTCGGCAGAGCATTTGCTGCTTTAGCAGACAATAAATAACCCCTATAATTAAAAGGAAAAAAGAAAGCAACCTTTCTTTTTTCCTTTTTTCTATTTCATAAATTGCTTATTAATAGTATAATTATTCATAATTATCTGTTTTATATTCTTTTATATCCTTACTATCCCTGTATATAAGGCTAGTTATGCCTTAAATAGTAAGATTATTCAAAATTTATTTTCCAGAGGGGGGATTGACGGATGCTCAATAAAAAAAATAAATGGACACCGTCTTTATTTCGGAATTATAAAAATGCAGAACATGATGCGTGTGGAATCGTTTCCGTTATGGAAAAAAGAAAAATTCCTACAAAAGAAAATATCGACCTTTGTATACAATCACTAATCAAAATGAACCATAGAGCTGGTTTCATCAATGGCGAAGGAGATGGTATTGGAATCCATATTGATGTACCAAAAGCACTTTGGAATGAAAAACTGAAAAGTAGCGGATATAATCCAACGATTGTGGATCATCCCCACTTTATCGTTGGACATTTTTTTCTAAACAAAAAAGAAAATATTGCTGATTTAAAAAATCAAATTCGTACACAACTAAACAATGAAAACTTTACAATTATTTTCGAAAGTGATGATGTCATAAATTCCGATGCACTCGGGCCACTTGGTAAACAAGAAGAACCTTTATTTTGGCAAGTTGCCCTTATCGCTGAAAATGAAGTTAAAAATATTGAGCAAACATTATTTGCTGTAACGATAAAAATAGAGAAAAATGAAGCGATTCACGTTGCTTCATTAAGTCGTGATCATGTTGTATATAAAGTTCTAGGTGCTGGAGATACACTTGTTGCCTATTACAACGATTTACAACACCCACTTATCGCTTCAACGATGACACTAGGACATAATCGCTATTCTACTAATACATTATCTAATTTTTTTCGTGTACAACCATTTAGCATTCTCGGACATAATGGTGAAATTAATACAATTGCCAAATTACGTGATCAAGCCGAAATGATTCATGTACCACTTACTGCTGGGGGCAGTGACTCCCAAGATTTAAATCGCACCTTAGAAACCCTTCTCGTTCAGTATAACTACAGCCTATTTGAAGCAATGGATATATTATTTCCACCAATTATTAATGAAATAAAACTTTACGAAACAAACTTACAAAACTTATACACTTATATACGTGAGGCTTGGGGGCATTTCGCCCAAGGTCCAGCTGGCATCATTTCACGTTATAAAGATGAAGCTGTTTTCAGTGTCGATTCTCTTGGATTACGCCCAGTTTGGAAAGTAGAGACGGAGAGCTCCTATATTTTCTCTTCTGAACCTGGAGTTGTATCACCGACTGAGTATGTAGCAGAGCCGAAACCACTCGCTCCTGGAGAAAAGGTTGGATTAAAATGGAATGAACAAGATGAGCTTGTTCTCTATGAATACGACAATTATCAAATTGAAGTATTCAACCGTTTTAAGAAACGAATCGATGTTACCAATTATCATTTAAACTTATCTATCCCTGAAACGAAAGAAACCCAAGGATTATGTGATTCTGTTCAAGTTGAAACGAAGCAATACGTCGCTTTCGGCTGGGATCGAGAACATATTCAGCTCCTTGAACAGATGGCGACAAAAGGCGTCGAACCAATTCGTTCACTTGGGCATGACTCTCCACTTGCCGCACTTGATACAGATAGACGAAATATTGCCGATTTCATTAAGGAAAGTGTAGCCGTTGTGACAAATCCAGCCATCGATCGTGATCGAGAAGTCGAGCACTTCTCCACACGCACTGTACTCGGAGAACGTCCAAGTTTATTAGATAACTCTAAACAACCATTTGTAATCGAGATGCTTTCACCAATTATTTTAGAAGGAAGTTTAGCTCAGCCTATTGCGGCAGAATTACAGACGATTACGTACGAACAACTTATACAGCTATTCACCACTCATAGCTCTGTCTCTACAATTTCTGTTACATTTAGTCCATCAGAAACTTTACAAAGCGCGTTAAATCGAATTAGTTCCGAAGCGATAGCAGCCGTTAAAAATGGGGCTTCCCTACTATTATTAGATGACGCTAACTCTCATCAAAATGAACTATTATGGATTGATCCACATTTAGTTACCGCTAAAGTACATCAATCATTAACTGAAAATAACTTACGCCGGAAATGCTCTCTCGTTATACGTTCCGGTGCCCTTCGCTCCTTACACGATATCGTCACGCTATACGGATTAGGGGCAGACAGTATTAATCCATATTTATTATTCGCAACTGTAAATGATGGAACAAAAGCATCAATTACTAACTTGTATACCGCACTTAATAAAGGACTAGAGAAAGTAATTTCAACGATTGGAATTCATGAATTACGCGGTTACGGTCGCCTCTTTTCCTCTATTGGATTACATGAGGAAATCGCAAACACATTACAAATTACAAATTTCTTCGGTTCAAATGATTTAGCATTTTCACTTGAATCACTTGCTGAAGATGCAAAAATTCGTGCGATTGATTATAACAATCCACAAGTTAGAATGAGAAAATCATTTCATATATTCCCGCGGATTTGGAAAGCAATTGGTGATGTTGCCAAAGGAAACTCTTATGATGATTACCGCGACAAGTTAAGTGAATTAGAAGAAAATAACTCTATCGCGATCAGGCACCTTATTCAAACAAAACAAACAAAACATGTAATTCCGACTGAAGAAGTGTCCATCGGCATTCACAATCATGATTTACCATTTATTATTAGTTCCATGTCATTCGGTTCTCAAAATGAAATAGCCTTCCGTGCATATGCAGAAGCTGCCGATCAGCTAAATATGATTAGTTTGAACGGTGAAGGCGGCGAAATTAAAGATATGATTGGCAAATACCCAAATACACGCGGACAACAAGTTGCATCTGGTCGATTTGGAGTAAACGCTGAACTACTAAATTCATCAAATTTAATTGAAATAAAAATCGGTCAAGGAGCAAAGCCTGGTGAAGGTGGACATTTGCCTGGTTCAAAAGTAACTGCCAAAATTGCTGAAGCACGTAATGCGACAATTGGTTCGGATTTAATTTCACCTTCTAACAACCATGATATTTATTCAATTGAAGATTTAGCTCAAATGATTACAGAAATTAAAACGGCTAATCACCTTGCAAAAGTAGCCGTAAAAGTCCCTGTCGTTCCTAACATCGGAACAATTGCTGTCGGTATTGCAAAAGCTGGTGCTGATTTTATTAACATTAGCGGGTTTGATGGCGGAACAGGTGCTGCACGTATTCATGCATTGCAACATGTAGGTCTTCCTGTAGAAATCGGTGTTAAAGCTGCACATAACGCTCTATTAGAAGCACATATGAGACATAAAGTAGAGATTTGGGCAGACGGTGGTATCCGAAGCGTAAATGATGCCTTAAAAATCATGCTCCTTGGAGCAAACCGGATTGGATTTGGTACATTATCAATGATTGCCATTGGCTGTACAACTTGCCGTGGTTGTCATCTCGATACGTGTCACGTCGGAATTGCAACACAAATTGAATCTGAAGCTCAAGCAAAAGAACATGGACTGCGCCGTTTCGTTCCACGTGAATTAGAAAGCGCAGTTGCCGGGCTATTAAACCTATTCACTACTTTCGGTACAGAACTAAAACGTTTAACAGGGCAGCTCGGTTACACAAACTTACAAGATATTGTCGGGCGATCAGATTTATTAGAACAAACTCGAGGCAAGAACTTATTAGACTTACAAAGCTTAATACAAACGATAGAAGATTCCTCCGTAAAAATAACGGAATCTGTACAAGAAAAACAATTTGAATCAACTAATTCTCTCCAGTCAAAAGAATTAGTAAGCGTCGGCGTAGAGCACCGTGTAATGGGCGGTCTAGAATCCTGTTATCGTGTTCGTAGTAAATTATATGAAAACACTCATCTTGAACCACTTACATTAAAGTATACAAACGGTTCTGTTCCTGGAAACGGGTTAGGCGCGTACAATAGCGAGAACTTATTTATACACGTAAATGGCGGTGCGCAAGACGGCATTGGGAAAACTTCATTTGGTGGTGGCATTTATATAACGAAAGCAAAAGGAAAAGATGGAACATATTATAACGGTTCTGTCGGAAAAGGATTTGGGTACGGCGCTCAAAAAGGCGCATTATACGTGCAAGGTAACGCTGATGCTCGTGCTGGCATTCGCCTTTCTGGGGCAGATATGATAATTGGAGGTAGAATTACAAAACCACTCCGTGAAAAAAAACAAGGGAATATAGGCGCATATTCCAATATAAAAGGGTTCGCTTTTGAATATATGACAAATGGTCGTGCTCTTGTTTTAGGAGATCCTGGTCCATGGATTTGTGCCGGCATGACTGGTGGTGTTGTTTATTTACGTCATGAGCCAAACTTAGGTTTAACAGAGCAAGCCTTAAAACAAAGAATCGCTAAAGGTGCAAATGTAACATTGCAGCCAATTAGTAAAAATGGTTTGCAAGATGTAAATGAATTATTATTAGACTACATTCGTGTATTAAATGAGCATGAACAATATGAAGAAGTCGCTTTATTAACACCATTATTAGATGATATCCAGCTTCACTTCTATGAAATTATCCCGAAAAAAGAACAGGCGGACCCATCTATCTCAACTGAATGATAAAGTGAAACTTTAATCATTGGGGGGATTGTCCATCCCCCACTGATTATTAGCCTTTACCAATCGGGCGTTAATGCGGGATATGTACAATATTTATTTTCATAAAAAAAATTGACGAAGCAAGCATCGCATAGTAATCTATAATAACAATTTGAAACCTGCTGAATTTCAGCAGGTTTTTTTATTAAAGAATAGATGTTTAAAGAGAATTTGGATAAATTATAAATTAATCTTAATTTCTTTATTAAACTTTTTAACGTCACTAAAATATCACTTGCTAACATATTGTAATGAATGTATAGTATCATGTTGTACATTCATTATGACAAGAGAAAGGATATCAATAAGGGTATGAAACTTGGTGCTCGCATTTTAAAAACGGGTATTGCCATCACATTAGCTTTATTTGCTTGTATTTTACTTCAATTACCGAGTCCAGTATTTGCGGGAATCTCAGCTATATTCGCTGTTCAACCGTCTGTATATCGCTCGTATTTAACAGCTCTTGAGCAAATTCAAGCAAACGTAATTGGTGCGGTATTCGCTATCGTATTTGCTACTGCTTTTGGACATAATCCTTTTATTATTGGATTAACGTGTATATTAGTAATTGCTCTTACTTTACAATTACGTTTAGAAAACACAATATCAATCGCTTTAGTAACAGTTATCGCCATTATGGAGTATCAAGGCGAAGATTTCTTTAATTTTGCCTTACTTCGATTTGCGACGATTATGATTGGAATTATTGCGGCTTCGCTTGTAAATTTAGTATTTATGCCGCCAAAATATGAAACAAAACTTTACCATCGCATCGTTGATAATACAGAGGAAATTGTTAAATGGATTCGTATGAACAGTAGGCAAGCTTCTGATTTCACAACGTTAAAAACTGATATTGATCGTATGAAAGAAAAAATGATCAAACTAAACCATTACTATTTGCTGTATAAAGAAGAAAGAAGCTACACGAAAAAAGTAAAGTTTGCAAAAATTCGTAAGCTCGTTTTATTCAGACAAATGTTAGCGACAACAAGCCGTGCTTTAAGTACGTTAAAGTCATTACATCGTACTGAAAATGAACTGCGCTATATGCCAGAAGAATTTCAGGAATCTATTCAAAACGAACTTGATTCATTAACGCATTATCACGAACAAGTGCTATTAAAATTTATTGGTAAAGCAAAGAAACAACAATCCGTTGAGATGCTTGATGAAGTTGAAACAGGTAAACAAGAGTTAATTGATATCTTTATGGATTATCAAAACAAGGACGATGAGGAAGCGTATAAAACATGGCTACACCTCTTCCCTCTTATTTCTGCCATTATTAACTATAGTGAAGAAGTAGAGCATTTAGATTTACTTGTGGATAGCTTCTACACATATCATAAACCAGAGAGTGAACTCCAAATCGAAGATAAAAAAGAAGACGAATAAAAAACAGCTCCTTTTATGCTAAAGGAGCTGTTTCTGTTATATGCTGAAGTTGATATAGATTGTAATAAAATCCCCTCTTTTTCATTAACTCTTCATGAGAACCTTTTTCTTTTATTTCACCATCTTCAACATAAATAATTGTATCAACATGCGTAATCGTCGCTAATCGGTGTGCAATGATAATTGTTGTCCGATCTGCCGCTAACGTTTGCAGTGCCTCTTGGATATATCGTTCATTTTCTAAATCTAAAGCGGAAGTTGCTTCATCTAATATAAGTAAAGACGGATTCTTTAGAAAAACCCGTGCGATTGCTACACGCTGTCTTTGTCCACCAGATAATTTCACACCACGTTCCCCAACGACAGTATCATAGCCACCTGGCAACTCTGTAATAAAATCATGAATTTGTGCAGCTTTAGCAGCTGAAATTACTTCCGCCTCTGTAGCTTTCGGATTTCCATATAAAATATTTGCCCCGATTGTATCACTAAATAACAAATTATCTTGCAGTACAATTCCAATATTACTACGTAAATTTCTCATATCATACTTTCTTACATCTATCCCGTCTATATAAACTGCTCCTTCAGAAACATCATAAAAACGCGGGATTAAACTGGCGATTGATGACTTTCCTCCACCACTTGCCCCTACAAGCGCAACCTTCTCTCCTGGCAGCATAGTTAATGACAGATTATGCAATATTTCTTTTTCACCCGCATTATAACGAAAAGAAACATTATCAAATATAACTTCTCCATCTAGCCTTTTCGTTTGCACCGCATTTGGTACATTAACAATATCGTATTTTTCATCTAACAGTTCAAACACTCGATCCATTGAGGCGAAAGATTGTGTTAATGTTGTAGATGAATTAACGAGGCGACGCAGCGGACTATATAAACTATCCATATATCCAACAAAGGCCACCATAGTACCCAGTGTTAATGATCCTTGTACTACCTCATACGCCGCAAAACCAATAACGAGTAACGGCCCTAAATCCGTTAACGTATTCACTGCCGAAAACGTTCTCGCCGTCCAACTTGTATGTGTTAGTGCTTTCGTTAAAAATTCATTATTTCTCTTTTCAAACTGTCCTCTTTCATACTCTTCTAATGCAAAGCTACGTGTCACTTGCATCCCTTGAATACGTTCATGTAAATATCCTTGCATCGTTGCTAAAGCTTGCGAGCGCTCTTTCGTCAATTTTCGAAGGCGTCCGAAAAAATATTTCACTGCAACTACATAAATAGGTAAGATTAATAAAGCAACAAAGGTTAATTTTATATTCATAGAAAACATAACGATAATGGCAATAACAATTGTTGCAGTATCTAACCAGACATTCATAAGACCGGTAATTACAAAATCCTTCGTTTGTTCTACATCATGGATTACACGTGAAATAATCTCCCCTGTTTTTGTGTTCGAATAATAACGTAAGCTCAATTTTTGTAAGTGTCCAAAAATATGTTTTCGTAAATCGTATAGTATTGTATTGGCGATACGTTGCGCGAAATATTGACGATAATATTCTATCGGTGGTCTTAATACCGCAAAGATAAAAAAAGCAATCCCAATTGCGGTTATTAATTGCGACGTTTTTTCTTGAAGTGAGCCTGTGCCTTGAATAACATCATCAATAATATACTTCAATAACCATGGCATAATAAGCGGGATACCGAACTTAACAAGACCAATAATAATTGTAATAGCAATGAGCCATCGATATGGTTTAACAAATTGTAAATATCTTTTTATACCTTGCACATAATCCCCCCTCTAATAGGACAAACCTGCCGGGGAATCCCCTGCAGGTTTGTTTTAATTTCTGTACATTAAATATCTTTCGTACCACATATCTACGAAATCCGGTGCAAAAGGACCTTTTCTTTGATGAATCCACTGTGTTAAATGTGCTACATTTCGTTTTAAAATTGTATCAATAACAGGTGGATACTGCATGATCTGACTATGCTTTTCATACTCATCTTCATCTAAAAGTGTATATGTCATATCTGGATACACTTTAATGTCTAAGTCGTAATCAATATACTTTAATGCTTCAGAGTCATATGCAAAAGGAGAACTTAAATTACAATAATAATACACTCCTTCTTCTCTCAGCATTCCAATCACATTAAACCAATAATTAGCATGGAAGTAACAAATCGCAGGTTCGCGAGTAATCCATGTTCGACCATCTGATTCCGTAACTACTGTACGATCATTTGCTCCGATCACAAGGCTCTGCGTCCCTTTTAAAATTGTTGTCTCTTCCCACATTCTATGAATGGAGCCATTATGTTTATAACTATGTATTTGTACCTTTTCTCCTTCTTTGGGAAATCCCATATATGCTCCCTTCTTTCAACCGCAAATGCTTTTCTTAAGTTGTCTTAACTACCCCTTGAACTGCATTCACTTTTTTTCTATTATAACTTTTTTGTCAAAATTTTAAAACTAAAGCGATAGGGCACTAGTTTTCATGAGGAATATAATGAAGTTTGTATTATTGAATACCATATCACCAACCCTTTTAACGAAGGAACATTTCCTATGAATTAGCAATACATATTTTAGAAGATCAAACGAAGATATAACAAAAAGAAAAGCCCCCTCACCTCTGTTTAAGAAAGGACTTTTCACCTAAAATCGACAACATATCTCACCCTTAATTTGAAATTATTTTTTCGGTTTCAAAAGATTGAATCACATTATTCGTTTGCTGTTCAAATTTTTCATGTAAAAGTTTTAATGCTATTTCTGTTCTATATATTTCTTGACGGATAAAATGCAATTCTTTTTTATCGCACGTATCCCTTTCACTCATTTCAATTTGCTGATACTTCTCTAAATGCGATTGTAACTTTAAAAGCTCATCCATCGTTTCCAACTGCTCTCCTACCAACTTATCAAAATCGTTCATCACTTACCCCCTTTTAAATTCATTCGCCAGTTATAATTCCTATTACATATTTCTAATCGCGCACTTCTTTCTCCTTTGACTACATTTGTTGACTTATTAGAAGTTATGTCGTTCCCTTTATTTTCATTACAATGACCCACACACATAGAAAACACTTCTCTCGAACGGAGAAGTGTTTTTCCATCATTACTGATTTGAGCTAGAAGATTGTGATTGTTTTGCAGCTGATTGTGCATTTTGTTTTTTCACTGCATGCACATCTGTTTCAGTTGCAAACTCTGTACCATAACTAGCATTTGCACTCTGAGCAGCAGAAGCTTGTGCTTTCTGTGCCTCTGATTGTGCGTTCGCTTGTTTTACTGCTTGTACATTCGTTTCAGTCGCAAACTCTGTACCATAGCTAGCATTTGTACTTTGAATGCTAGCACCAGAAGTTGCCTTATTATAACCTTGTTGTTTTTTACTCATCTTTCTCACCTCCACAATCAATAATGTAACCAATTCACTTAGAAGTTATCCTTAATTTTCTTTTAAAAAATTCACGCATATATCTCTTATCACTCATTCAAACTACATATGATGGAGGTGGTAATATGTATACTGGACGTGATATGACTGAGCTAACTATGATTTCCAAAAATGAATGGAACAAAGATGAATTGGCTCATTTTCATCATTCATTTCAGCAAATTATGCCTTATCTAAATGTAGAGGGACAAACGATTTATAAAGAAATTGTGAAAGAAATCGAGTCACGTGGCGGATTATAAAAGCATGGATTTTTAGCCTCGAAATACAAATTTCCCCCAATAAAAAAACGTGTTCCAAAGTTCTAGAACACGTTTTTTTCATTTATCCCGCTATTCGCCGGGCAGTAAGACCCTCCCCTCAAAATGCAGCAAAAGCAAAGAAGTTAGGTTGGGGCGGGCTGCCCGTAAATGCCCGATTGGTGAAGGCTAATAATCAGTGGGGGATGAAGAAAACCCCCACTGATTAAAGTTTCACTTTATTGCATTGTAATTTTTTTCACACAATTTTCGTAAATTGTACGATGCGATTTCGAGAAAGGTAACTGCTCAAATGCTTCTTTTGATACAAATTTCAATGTATCTGTTTCAACAATATCACCGGTTACTTTTCCGTAAAATACGAATATATCCCAAGTGCGATGTGTAAACGTATGTTGCACATTCATTGCGTATTCTTCAATAGAAATCGAAAGCTCAAATTTTTCTTTCATATAATCTGTAAGCTGTTCCTTCTGATTCCGAATCCCTTCGCCAAGTTCGGCATTCGGAAACTCCCACATGTTAGCTAATAATCCGGTACTTGGACGTTTATTAATGACGTAACGACCATCTTCCGTTTGAAGCACCCCTGCAACAATCGGTACCATCGTAGGAGCCTTCGCTTTACTTTTTACTGGTAACTCCTTTTGAACGCCTTCAGCATATCCCCTGCAATGTTCACGTACAGGGCAAAGTAAACAAGATGGATTTTTCGGTATACAAATTAATGCTCCTAATTCCATCAAACCTTGATTAAAATAAGATGGATTTTTAGCCGAAATAATTTCACGCACAATCTCTTCAAACACTTTTCTCGTTTTTGGTTTTGCAATATCATCCCACACTGATAAAATACGAGATAATACGCGCATAACGTTCCCATCAACCGCCGGCTCTGGTATACCGTATGCAATGCTTAAAATGGCACCTTTTGTATATGGTCCCACTCCTTTTAGTTTTTCGATTTTCTTTACATCGCTTGGTACTTCCCCGCCGTATACTTCTTTTACTTCCTTTACTGCTGCATGTAAATTTCGTGCTCTAGAGTAATACCCTAAGCCTTCCCATGCTTTTAATACTTCTTCATCATCGGCATTTGCTAACGCTTCAAGCGTAGGAAACTTCCCCATAAAATTTGCGTAATATGGTTTTACAGCTTCCACCCTTGTTTGCTGTAACATAATTTCCGAAACCCAAACACGATATGGATCTTTATTTTTTCGCCACGGTAAATCACGTTGTTCTTTTTCAAACCAACCAATTAAATCATTTTGAAACTGCTCTATGTTAAACTTATTTAATATTTCAAGTGTCAAACTTGATCCCCCTCATTTTTTTGCATATACGTACTATTATAAAGATTTTAGGAAAAAATTTAAGTAAGATGACATAGGAAATAGAAGGCAAAGGACTTGAGGTATCGAATAAAAAGAGTTACATTAATAAAAAACGGAGGTGGATTTCTATGGACACAGCCACTCACCTTGTTATGGGCGTTACTCTAGGCAGTTTGGCAACATTAGATCCAACCATAGCACAAAGTGATATTGGGCCTCAAGCAGTGATGCTTGCAACAATTGCTGGTTCCAATATTCCTGATATCGATACAGTTTTAAAATTGCGTAATAACGCTAAATATATAAGAAATCATCGCGGGATTACTCATTCCATTCCTGCAGTAATTCTTTGGTCATTCCTTATAAGTGGCATCTCGTTCGCCTTCTTTTCAGACGCTCCATATCTGCATCTACTACTTTGGTCATTTATTGCCGTCTTTCTTCATGTCTTTGTGGATATTTTCAATGCCTATGGTACACAGGCATTAAGGCCCTTCACCAAAAAATGGGTAGCACTTGGCATAATTAATACGTTCGATACTGTCATTTTCTTTATCCATATACTTGCGATTGCTTGTATGCTTGTCGGATCACATAAAGGATATACTGCTTTAGCAGCGTATATATTAATGTTTGTTTACTACATCGGCCGCGTTATGATGCATCGAAATATTAAAAGTGTAGTATACAAACGTTTCAAAAATGTAGAGAAAGTAATTATTTCTCCTTCTTACAAATTTTATCATTATCATTTAGCCGTCGTTACAACGGAACATTACTACGTCGCAAGATGGCACCGCGGTAACATCCTTGTATACGATAAATTTGATCGCGTACCGTTCCCGAATACTGCCATTATGCAGGCTGCTGTGCGAGATGAAAATATATCTGCTTTCTTATCTTTTTCACCTGTATATCGCTGGGATATTTTCGATTATGATAACTATTATGAAGTTCGGTTCATTGATTTGCGGTATCGAAGCAAAGATTATTATCCATTCGTCGCAATCGTTCAACTCGATCAAAATTTAAATATTATTAGTTCATATACTGGATGGATTTTCAGCGAAGAAAAACTTCGAAAGAAATTAGAATTGCTTCCACATTAAAAAAAGCGACTAAGTCGCTTTTTTAATTGTTTCAAATGATCTTCTTGATTGATTAAATGACTATACTTCGGATTATTTGTACGCATTTCATGAAGACGCGCTCCATGATTATTAATCCATGTTCGTACTACTTGCTCAGTCATTTCCTCACCTTGGTAACGACCTGATTTCGCATAAGTTGTTTGAAAATCTTCCCACAGTAATTCAACCCACGCACGAGCTTGTCCGTAAGAAAGCTTGTCATTCTTGTCTAATAATTCTTTCGTTAATGCTTCATAAATATCATTCATGTTCTAGTCTCCTTTTACCTATTTATCCCTTTATTTCTAAAGGATAGTTTCTTCTATTTTGCACATTCTATAAGTGATACTTCTTAAAGAGGTATCAACTGATGATGAGGAGGGCGTTCACAATGGGTAAACAAGCCGAATTTTGGTCTGAGTCAAAAAACAACAGCAAAATCGACGGTCAGCCGAAAGCGAAATCACGCTTCGCTTCGAAACGACCTAACGGCACAATTAACACGCACCCACAAGAACGTATGCGTGCTGCAAATCAGCAGGAAGAGTAGTACAGGTATACAACCTAAAAAATTAACTTCCTACACGAGGTGATAAAGATGAGCTACCGTGATCGTTTAGATAGTCGTTCTGAATTATTTAACCATACGTGGACTCGTCCGAAACATGCGAAAGCGCAAGTTAACGGACAGACGCAACAGACCCAGTCTCTCATTATATTGGCCAATGAATGTAAAAAACGCCAATTTTAGAATCTCCTATCTCCTTTAACGCCTACCAAAGATGAAAACCAGAGAGATATTCGCTCTCTGGTTTTTATTTTTCTTGCAACAAGGAGATTGGTATCCCAATCTCTTCATTATCATTTTGCTTATAACCCCAAGCAAATACCCCATTGAAGTACGTGATTTTAAATAATACACCAGGTTCTTCTACTAATTCATATGTCTCACCAATATGGAATTTGTTTATATCAGTCATGTAAGCACGGGCCATGGCCATCTTTCTCATTAACACATCGAATTCATTTACAATTCCAAGTTGCTCAGCCTTTACTGCTTGCTCCTTCAAAGCCCCAATTTCTTCTCTAAGCTCATGCGTTGTCATTTCACTGTAGCGTTTTGGCATATTCATTTTATTATTCCCCTCATCCCTCTTCACGTTTCATTTGTAAAAATATCTCTATCTCATCAATAGAGAATCCTTTTCGATATAACGCTTGTTTCATCTTATTTTCGAATGTCCATCCATCATACTTCTTATATTTCTCATAATATTTATTCCCATGATAGTGTAACGCTTCTTGTTGCTGTTCGTCATCTTTTTCGTCTTTCAATTCTTCTAGACAAATTTGAATCACATCTCTAGAATATCCTTTACGCACAAGCATTTCGTCTAACTTTAGCTTCATTTGTAAAAAGGAATGTTTTTGATAAGATCTTTTCTTCTTTTCTATAAGAACCAAAGCATTTTCAATTTGCTTCTCCTTTGGATACTCTTGTAAACTATGTGTAATGATTAGATCCTGAACACCTTTATTTAACAGCTCTCTCTTTATAACAGTTGGACCTTTTCGATTCACATTACTTTGCGTTCGCGTATATAAAATGGCGTACTCTTTATCATTAATATATCGGTCATGTAATAATTTCGAAACGACTTCAGAGATGATGGCCTGTCCCACTTCTTTTTTCGTAAAAAATCTTCTATTTCTTGTTTTGTTCTCATTTGATAGGATAAATAGGAGATTGCTTGTAAATATGCTTTTTGTACCTCTTCATTGTACAAAATATTTCCTAACGCTATTTCATCAATTTCTAAGCCTTTTTGTAATCCGTGTTTCATTAAGATTACTTGATCCACACTAAATCCGTACTCTTCACCTTGACCTTTATCAATATAAATATTAAATCGTTCTTTCGATCGTTTTTGCACTTCTATTTTTGTAATGACAGCCATACTCTCACCTCTCTACTATTTTAACATAGTCGAGGAACATTTTTGTTTTTCAAGAATATATATAATGAGGAGGAAATGATTGTGAAAATCGCAATTTCTGGTGGCTCTGGCTTTATCGGCAAATACCTTTCTAGTTTTTTTATTCAAAAAGGATATACTGTTTACATTCTCACTCGAAAAAAAACTACTAAAACTTCACACACTAACCTTCAATACGTACAATGGACACCGGATTTACAGACCTTCCCCCTCTCTTCTATCGATGTAGTTATTAATCTAGCTGGAGAGTCTATTAATGGTAGATGGACAAAGAAACAAAAAGCAGCAATTTTAAACAGTAGAATTCAAACAACAAAAGGACTCATTAAACAATTGCAAGCACTTGGTACAAAACCACACACATTTATTAACGCAAGCGCTATTGGATACTACGGAACATCTGAAACAGAGTCTTTTACCGAGCAACAAGAAATTCCAGGAAATGACTTTTTAGCAGAAACAGTATTTTTATGGGAGCAAGAAGCATCTAAAGCACATTCTCTTGGAATAAGAACAATCTACTCAAGATTCGGAGTCGTATTAGGTGCAGACGGAGGAGCTCTTCCAAAAATGCTACTTCCCTATCGATTCTATATGGGAGGTACAATTGGATCTGGAAACCAATGGTTATCATGGATTCATATAGACGATGTCGTTCGCATGATTGACTTCATCATACACAAAGAAGAAATTGATGGTCCTCTTAATATTACAGCCCCCCTACCTATAAGAATGAAGGAATTTGGAGAAACCATTGCAACTATAATGGGAAAGCCTCATTGGTTACCTGTCCCTTCATTTATGCTTCACGCTTTATTGGGTGAGATGAGTATACTTGTACTAGAAGGGCAACATGTATTACCTATTAAAGTAATTGAACATGGGTACCAATACACATTTCCAACAGTAAACCATGCATTACAAAATATACTTTCGCATACAATGTAGTACTTCTAAAACACAGTTTTACAAGGGGTCTAGGATCCAGAGCATTACTACACAAATAACCTTTCAGTTACTTTTTCTTAAATTCCATTAACATTATAAAGTAACAGAAATGAGGTACCTATGAAAATATTGCTCAAACAAGCCATTGTGTACCCTATTACATCTCCAAAGTTCCAAGGTGATGTACTCGTTATAGGCGAACGAATTGCTGAGGTCAAACCTTCTATTCAGCCTACTCAAGATATGACCGTTATAGATGCGCGAGCTCTTCATCTCTTACCTGGATTTATTGATGTCCATACTCACCTTGGTCTCTATGATGAAGGCACTGGTTGGGCTGGAAATGATGCAAATGAAACCTCTGAAGTTTCAACACCACATATCCGTTCTTTAGACGGAATCCATCCTTTTGATATTGCATTTCAAGATGCTGTACAAAATGGTATTACAACTGTTCATGTTATGCCTGGGAGTCAAAATATTATCGGGGGTACTACTTGTGTAATAAAAACTGCTGGAACTTGTATTGATCATATGATTATTCAAGAACCTGCTGGTTTAAAAATTGCCTTTGGAGAAAACCCTAAAAAAGTTCATAGTAACGGAACAAAAGAATCAATAACACGTATGGGTATTATGGGTTTACTTCGAGAATCATTCTACGAAGCACAACACTATGGACATGAAGCTGATTTTCGAATGCTTCCTATTTTAAAAGCACTTCGCCGGGAAATACCGGTACGTATCCACGCTCACCGCGCAGATGATATTACTTCTGCTCTACGCTTTGCAACAGAATTCAATCTTGATTTACGTCTTGAACATTGTACAGAAGGACACTTTATTGTTGAAGAGCTTTCGAAACACAATTTGAAGGTTTCAGTTGGCCCCACTCTTACACGCCGTTCTAAAATCGAACTAAAAAACAAAACATGGGATACTTACCATATATTATCAAAAAATGGAGTGGAAGTTTCTATAACAACAGATCATCCCTATACACCCATTCAATATTTAAATGTTTGTGCTGCTGTCGCAGTAAGGGAAGGATTAGACGAGAAAACTGCATTGGAAGGAATCACTATATTTCCAGCACGAAATTTACGTTTAGAGGATAGAATTGGAAGCATTGAGGTTGGAAAAGACGCCGATCTCGTGTTATGGACACATCATCCTTTCCATTATTTAGCCAAGCCTGTACTAACTATGATTGATGGGAAAATAATTTACAAAAAAATAAAAAAACTAGTTTATTTTTTTGACTAGATAAAGTATTATACGATTATAAACTGAATGAAACCATAATCAATTTGTGTCGTGATTATCATTTTCAAATTGATGAATGGGGAAGGCAAATGGTGCGCCACCAGCGTTATAAACTGGTTCTAGTGGGTTCGATTCCCACCCCGAAATTTTTTAAAGATTGATATAAAAATTTCGAGGGTGGGGTGCTTTTTCGTCATGCTACCCTCGTGTGAGGAGGAGTTAGTGTGTTGAAAAAACGCGACTTACACGACAGCCACGTTCTATACGAATTAATGGTGGATCCAGCTGTCTTCCCTTTTGTGCGTCAAAAGGCTTATTCTTATGAGGAATATTTATTTTTAACGAAACAAACGATTGAAGCTGAAGAGCGTGGGGAATTAATTTCACGCACAATTTTAGATGAATGGGGTAACCCTATCGGAACAATTACTTTATTTGATGTGCAGGAAAAAGCCGGATTCCTTGGAACATGGCTTGGAAAACCGTACCATGGCAAAGGCTATAATAAATTGGCGAAAGATTCATTTTTTAGCGAACTTTTCTATGAATTAGATATTGAAACAATTTTTATGCGTATTCGCAAAATAAATATTCGTTCTATTAAAGCTGCCGAAAAATTACAATATGTAAATCTAGCAAATGAAACAAGAAAAGCCGTTTATGATGAAATTAATGCAAATGAAGAAGTTTATAACTTATATGAAATTCCAAAAGATCAATATACACTTGCTACAATGCGAGATACAACATTCCAAGATGCTCATCAATTAAAAGAAGCATAGTCTAAATTTTTTGAAATGATAATTATTCAATACTAGTTTGACATATATGTATATCACCCCATGTCTTTGGAAACGATAGATAGTGACTTTAAGACACGAGGTGATTTGTAATGGATAAAAAGAAACGTGACAAAGCGAAAAACACATTATCTAGTACACAAGAAGTTCTTTATCAACGAGAATTTCGAAAAGCAGATCGTGCAGCGGGATATCGCTCAAAAAGTATTTAAAGTGAAACTGAATAATTAGAAGGTTTCCCCCCTAATTATTCAGTTTCATTGTATAAGATTTTTCAATGAATTGGCAAAAAAGGTTCCTTATAAATAAGGAACCTTTTTTGTGGACAACTTTATCCACAAAATCCATAGAATTGTGCATAAATTCCAAAAATCTTTTGCGAATTCATTTATTTAACTAAACACCAAACGCACGAATTGTGGATAATTTTCTAAAAATTGTGGACTATGTGGATATAGTTGTTAATATTCCGATTTTACTGTCTAATGAAAGCGCGATCCTTTGTGGATAAGTTAATAATTCAGGCTTACTTTTGTTACAATAATAAAAAAACCCTCTTTAAAAGTTTAAAAGAGGGGTTTCATATTAAGTAAAAGATTCGGCAAGAGCTGGTGATTTAATAGGTATATGACTCGGCTCTGCATGATTTTCTGCCAAAATTGCATCCACGATATGACCAGCTGGTTCAGGACGATAAATACTTTTCATCGCTTCTTTCATTTGGAGAAGCTTTATATCATCTTGCAATAACGCCTCTGTTTTTGCAAAAACTTCACTATCATCACGGATTACAACTGCAGCCCCTTTTCTTTCAAAATACAACGCATTTTCATTTTCTTGTCCTGGGACAGGCTTATATAAAATGACAGGTACTTGTAATGCTGCTGCTTCGCTTAATGTAATACCACCTGGCTTCGTAATCATACAAGAAGTAACACGGAATAACTCATCAATGTTTTCAACATAACCAAATACTTTTAAAGCATCAGAACTTTGCTCCTGCAGCCCCAATAATTCCTGCTTTAAAGCTTCGTTTTTCCCACAAACGACAACTACTTGTAAGTTTGGTACTGACATAAATGACTGGCATAGTTCTTTTACACTTCCTAGCACACCATGAGCACCTGCTACAATTAGTAAAATCTTTTTATCCTTACATAACTGATATTTATTATATATAATTTCTGGATTGACCTTTAGCTCAAAACTACTACGAATCGGAATTCCGGTTTCAACAATTTGCTCTGCAGGCACACCAATATCAACCATCACTTTTTTCACATGATCGGTTGCTACAAAATAACGATCTACTTCTCGATGGATCCATATTTTATGAACGCAAAAATCTGTTAATACGTTATAAACAGGAATAGAAATACCTATTTGCTTTTTCAATTCTGGTACAGCGATGATTGGAAAGGTATTAATAACAATATCCGGTTTCTCTACCTCTAATAGCGACTTCAAACGCTTTCTTCCAAAATTCGCATACCACGATGCTATTTTTTTATCATAAATTTTCTCTACACCATAATAAAACAAACGATATAATTCTTTTCCTATCGTATAGCTTTTTAAATATAAATATTTTGTAATATCGGTTATAACTGGATGTGATTCTCCAAACAAGTCGCATACAATTACATCTTTGATTCCTTTTTGGCGAAAGGTTTGTTCTAATGTTTTCGCTACTTGCACATGACCGTTACCGTAATGTGCAGTTAATATTAAAACCTTGGGGTTTTTTATCAAACAAATCCACTCCTAGCTTTTTGTTTCTCCATATTGCATATACGACAATAGGAAAAACATTTTCCTTAAACATTACATACTCGGATTCCAATATTCCCCTGTTAGCTATGTACCTGTCGTGGATATGCAAAGCATATAAGATTGACCCCTTAATCCTATCTGTGCTCATATCTTTACATTATACTTTCCTATAAGAGCTTTCGCAATAACTTACAAATGTTCTATATTCCATGATACTCACTCTTTTACTTCTTAATTCTTTTTACTATTTTGATTTCCCTTTACAATTATGTAAATTTCTCCGCTTACTCTTTACAAAAATATGGATATTCTCTCTTCAGTATACTCTGTTCTGAATATATACTCTAGATTTTATTATAAAGTGAAACTTTAATCAGTGGGGGTTTTATTCATCCCCCACTGATTATTAGCCTTCACCAATCGGGCGTTTATTGTCCACAAATAGCGGGATAAAGAAACAAAAAGCCTAATCCAATATTTGGATTAGACTGCTTTTAAAATATGTTTCGCATGCTCAACACTTTCTTCTGTCGGTGGATTCACATCCGCAAGTGGATACTTATGTCCAAGTGCCTCCCATTTATAAACACCGAGTTTATGATATGGCAACACTTCCACTTTCTTAACATTCGATAGACTTTGAATAAAACTTGATAATTTTTGCAGATCCTCTTCACCATCGGTAACACCAGGAACCAATACATGTCTTACCCAAATTGGTTTCTTTTTATCCGATAAATAACGAGCAAATTGTAAAATGTGTTCATTTGGTTTCCCTGTTAATTTACGATGTTTCTTTGAATCAATATGCTTCAAATCCAATAAAACTAAATCTGTATAATCCATTAAAATATCTAGCTTATTTTGGAATTCTGGTTCTTCAGAATAACAACCGCCAGAAGAATCGATCGTTGTATGGATACCATATTCTTTACACTTTTTAAACAACTCAATTAAGAAGTCTAGCTGTAATAGTGGCTCTCCACCGCTAACTGTTATACCGCCTCCAGAAGCTTCAATAAATGGAAGGTAACATGTCACATCCTGCATCACTTCTTCAACTGTTATTTCTTTACCCTTACCGATTTCCCACGTATCAGCATTATGACAATATTGACAACGTAATAAACACCCTTGTGTAAATATGACATAACGAATCCCTGGGCCATCAACAGTACCACAAGACTCTACAGAATGTATTCTTCCTTTTACCATGTTACTTCCTCCTTTATTGAAACAGCCCCCCTCCGCTATATAGATTAAAAGCGGAGGAACACTTTTTTCACTTACATGCTTTCATGCATTGTACGGTTAATTACATCAATTTGTTGTTCACGAGTTAATTTAATAAAGTTAACAGCGTAACCAGATACACGAATTGTTAATTGTGGATATTTTTCAGGGTGCTCCATTGCATCCATTAATGTTTCACGATTAAATACGTTAATATTTAAGTGATGCCCTTCTTTTATTGCATATCCATCAAGCATAGATACTAAGTTGCGTACTTGTACATCATCTTCTTTACCAAGTGCTTTTGGAATAATAGAGAATGTATTTGAAATACCATCTTGTGCATCTTCATATGGTAATTTAGCTACAGATAATAGTGACGCTAATGCACCTTTTGTATCACGGCCATGCATTGGGTTTGCACCCGGTGCAAATGGTTCTCCAGTACGACGGCCATCTGGAGTGTTACCAGTTTTCTTACCGTATACGACGTTAGATGTGATTGTTAAGATTGACATTGTATGAACAGAATTACGGTATGTTTTATGTTTGCGAATCTTGTTCATAAATGTTTTCACCAGATTTACTGCGATTTCATCTACACGATCATCATTGTTACCGTATTTAGGGAAATCCCCCTCAATTTCAAAGTCAACTGCAATACCATTTTCATCACGAACTGGTTTTACTTTTGCGTATTTAATTGCACTTAATGAGTCTGCTACTACAGACAATCCTGCGATACCTGTTGCCATTGTACGAAGAACATTTGTATCATGAAGCGCCATTTCAATACGTTCGTAGCTATATTTATCGTGCATATAGTGAATTACATTTAATGTATTTAAGTATAGACCAGCTAACCATTCCATTGTCATATCGAATTTACGCATAACTTCTTCATAATCTAATACTTCAGAAGTAATTGGTGCGTATTCAGGACCAACTTGCGCTTTTGACTTTTCATCTTTACCGCCGTTAACCGCATATAGTAATGCTTTCGCTAAGTTTGCACGCGCTCCGAAGAACTGCATTTGTTTACCAATTCTCATTGCAGATACACAACAAGCAATACCGTAGTCATCGCCGTAATCAGGACGCATAATGTCATCATTTTCATATTGAATTGCTGATGTTTTAATAGACATTTTCGCACAGTAGTTTTTAAAGTTCTCTGGTAATTGTTTAGACCAAAGAACTGTTAAGTTTGGTTCTGGAGCTGGTCCTAAATTATCTAATGTATGCAAGAAACGGAATGAGTTTTTTGTTACTAACGGACGACCGTCTAACGCCATACCACCGATAGATTCAGTTACCCAAGTTGGATCACCAGAGAATAGTTCATTATAATCAGGTGTTCTTGCGAATTTCACAAGACGTAACTTCATAATGAAATGATCCACGATTTCTTGTGCTTCTTCTTCTGTTAAAGTACCATTTGCTAAATCTCTTTCAATGTAAACATCTAAGAATGTAGATGTACGTCCAAGACTCATTGCTGCTCCGTTTTGCTCTTTAATTGCTGCAAGATAAGCAAAGTATAACCATTGGAAAGCCTCTTGTGTATTTGTAGCTGGCTTAGAAATATCGAATCCATGAGAAGCAGCCATCTGTTTTAACTCTTGAAGTGCACGCATTTGCTCAGATAATTCTTCGCGTAAACGCATTGTCTCTTCGCTCATTACACCACCGGTTAAATTAAAATCAGCTTTTTTCGCTTCAATTAAACGATCTATACCATATAATGCTACGCGGCGATAATCACCGATAATACGTCCACGTCCATATGCATCTGGAAGACCAGTAATAACACCTGACTTACGAGCCGCTTTCATTTCTGGTGTGTATGCATCAAATACACCTTGATTATGAGTTTTACGCCAGTCTCTGAAAATACTGCTAAGTTCTTTATCCATTTCATATCCATACGCTTCACAAGCTTGTTCCGCCATACGAATACCACCATATGGTTGTAAAGAACGTTTAAATGGTTTATCAGTTTGGAAACCGACCACTTTCTCAATATCTTTATTTAAATATCCTGGTTCATGTGATGTAATAGAAGAAACAATTTTTGTATCCATATCAAGAACGCCACCGTTTTCACGTTCCTTTGTTGTTAAATCCATTACTTGATCCCAAAGTTTCTTCGTTGCTTCAGTTGCTCCCGCTAAGAAAGAGTCCTCTCCCTCGTAAACGTTTACATTATTTAAAATGAAATCGCGAACATCAATCTCTGCTTTCCATTTTTCACCTTTAAAGTTTTCCCACGCGTTTTTTACATTTTCTAATACTTGAGTCATCCTAATCTCCTCCATTTTTGATTAGTACAGGACTAAGATTTTTTATATAACAGCTTACACACTTAGAATACTACTTTTTTTCGAAAGTGGACGAAATAGTTGTGACATGTTTGTGAAATATTGAGCAAACTACTACACACATAGTGTTAACCTCATATAAAACTCTTTAGAATTAACCCTTTCTTTAATTGTATTTTTTTGGTATTCTTATATACGAGTCCTATTTTGTAATATAAGAACGATACCCATTGTAGAGCTGTAATACTCTTATCTCCTAATCTGTTATAGTTTTTATAACAGAACAAAAAAGTGTACATATGTTGTACACTTTTTTTGTTACCCTATAAAACATCTCTTTTTCTACTTCCATCATGGAATCCACCACGACTACCCGTTAATGCAATTAATTGCTCTAATCCTTCTATATGATCTCCAATAATTCGGAGTACAGCTGGTGGATGACCTATTTTCGCAAAATGTTCACTAAGGCGAATGCGGTTCATCTTATCAACCTCAACACGACTTACACATGCAATTCCAAACCCTGAAAGAATAGCTTTCACTTGCGCTACACACGGGGCCAGTAAAGACCTATACCCAATCGCTTTCAAACACGTCCGGCTAAACGCATTAGGTACAGCAATAAGAGAGCCTACTCCTAAATCTTTTCGATCACAAGCTAAATTTAATGCATATTTAAATGCAGTTACAAGATGCAGTGGTACTCTCAAATCTAAATAATGATTTAAATCATTTAATGCGACATCTGTTCCATCTGCAATTGCTTTTGCAAAGGGATATAGCTCACTAGCAGGAATAACAAAATCGCCGTCTATAAATAACACAATTTCTCCTTTTGCAAAATAAGTTCCAAGCGAACGCCCCACATCGTTTCCAAGTGCTTCTTTATATACAATTGTTGTTGCTCCCTTGTCTTTTGCAATTGTTGCCGTTTTATCGGATGAACCATTTACAACAACGATGATTTCAAAAGGTTCAATTTTACGAAGCTCTTCTATAACGTTCCCAATTGTTTTCTCTTCATCTTGTACAGGAATAATTACCGATAATTGCTCTCCTTTATACAAATTAGATGTAACGCCCCATCCTTGAGAAAATCCTTCAAAATTTAAAGTATGATAGACACTCTCTCTTTTCCTATTCCCATCATAATATCCTCCGCGCTCATCGCTGCCTACTATCCGCTCTGCTACAGCTTCTATATGATCACCTATCATTCTTTTTTCAGATTGAGAAAGATCCGTGCCATATGCAGCATGATCGAGTGGACGAAATTTATTCGGCGTAATAACGTCAATTGCACAATGACGACTAATTTTCCATTTACTTTGTGCTAAGCGTAAATGAGCCACAATAGGATTAACAAAACATTCATATCCAATACTTTGAACGACTTCTTTCGTCAACGCATGAGGTACAGATAATAAAGAATCAATTTTTAATTCTTCGCGCTCTAACATTGCATTTAATATTTGGCGCCATACTGTAATAGAATGTGGTTTTTGATTCTTTAAAAATAATGCGTCCAAATTATTTAAAGCGATGTCCGCCTGATCATGCAAAATCGGATTAAGGAATAATTGTAATTTTGAAGTTTGAATAGCAAAATCACCATCTACAAACAGTAATACATCACCTATCGCATGTTTCGCGCCAACTGCACGTCCAACGTCGTTACCAAGTGACTCTTTATACTGGATCACTGTACATCCTAACCTCTCAGCAATCACTTCTGTGCCATCATTACAACCATTTGCTACTACAATAATCTCTACTGGATTTAGTGGTTTTACCGATTGAATCACGTCTGAAATCGTATCCACTTCATTACATACGGGAATAATAACCGATAATGACTTAGCCATTGTTTTCTTCACGAAACCATTTAATAGTCTCTTTCAACCCTTGTTCCCACGTTACTGTCGCTTGAAATTGAACAAGTTCTCTTAATTTTGTTACGTCTGGTCTTCTATTTGGAATTTCCTCAAAACCATGTGGATATACTTCTTCAAAAGGAACCTGTACAATTTTCGAGGAAGAATTCGTTAGTTTTTTGATTACTTCTGCTACTTCTTTAATATTTTTTTCAATCTCAGAACCTATATTAATAATTTCACCATTTACATTCTCACCCATTGTACGAATTGTTGCCTCGACCGCATCACTTACATACGTAAAGCAACGTGTCTGCTTTCCATCTCCATACACGAGAATATCATCACCTTGCAAAGCCGCACGAATAAATCGTGGTATTACTCCTGCATACGGACCATCTTTCGCTCTTGGACCATAAATATTAAAATAACGAACAATCGTTACAGGTAAACCTTCTAATGCGTACCCTAAGCATAATGTCTCTTCTAACGTTTTACAAACTGCATAACTCCAGCGTATTTTAGAAGTTGCACCGTATAAACGATCTCCTTCTTCAGAGAATGGCGGCTCTCCCTTTCCATATACTTCAGAAGTAGATGCAAATACTACTTTCTTCTTCCCTTTTAACGCTGCTTGCAAAATGTTTCTCGTCCCATCAAAATTTGTTTCAATAAGCTCTACACTTTTTTCCATTGTCGTTTTAACACCTAATATTGCCGCTAAATGGAATACTACATCATGTTGATTTACTAATTCATCGATTGCCTTTTTATCTAAAACACTGATTGAAATAACTGGAATCTCTTTCATTAACTCATCATGATATTTGTTTTTCCCTTTATAGAAGTTATCCACAATCGTGACTTCATAACCTCTTTTCACCAATTCGTCAGCTAGATGCGCCCCAATGAATCCTGCTCCACCTGTAATTAAACATTTCTTACTCATACACTCACCTTCTTTATAATTCCACGTGTATCTATTAATCGCTCAATTCCTTTAAATAGATTCCAATCGATATTAGAGTGATCCGTTACAATTAAAATACAATCCGCTTGTTTAATTCTTGGTTCATCTAATGGGACGGATTGATATAGTGTATCTCCAATTTTCGCTGTAGAAATATACGGATCATGATATTCTATCTTGTATCCTTCTTTTATTAATAATCGAATAATTGGCAACGCTGGTGATTCTCTCAAATCATTTATATCTTTCTTATATGCAATCCCTACAATTAAAACCGTTGCTGGTGATTGCATCACACCTTTTACTTTCCCGATTATTTTCCCTGGCATTTCTTCATTAATTACATGTGCTGCCTCAATTAATTGACTAATTGCTCCAGCCTTTCTTATTCTCCATTGAAAATACAAAGGATCTACCGGGATACAATGTCCCCCTATTCCTGGTCCTGGCCAATACGGAGTAAATCCAAACGGTTTTGTAGATGCAGCTTCAAGCGCCTCATAAAAATTAATATTCAAACTCTCACAAAGTATATTTAACTCATTTACTAATGAAATATTAACTAAGCGCTGAATATTTTCAAATAGCTTACACATCTCGGCTACTTTCGGAGAGCTAACTGGAACGACTACATCAAATATAGTGCTATACAAATCCTGTACTTTTTGTTTACACTGCTCGGTTTGTCCACTAATAACTTTTGGAATTGTTTCGACTGAATACTGGCTATTCGCTGGATCAATTCGCTCTGGAGAATACCCAATATAATAATCTTCTCCTACCTTTTTACCTGTTTGAGAAATAATAGGAATGATAACTTCCTCCAGTGTACCTGGATATGTGGAGCTTTCAAAAATGAAGGTTTGTCCTTTTTGAAGGTGTTGTTGTATATAACAAGAGGCTGAAACGAGGGCACTTAAATCGGGTTCTTTATTCTCATTAATTGGCGTTGGCACAGTCACAATAACATACTCACTATTTTGGAACTCCGTAACACCTTTATCTGGTGTATTTACTATTAATTTTCTCTCGTTCAATAAATTTTGTAATACGTTAGAAGAAACATCAGGAATATAACTTTCTCCTTTGATTATTAATTCTATCTTCCTAGTATCTTTATCTAATCCAAGTACAGCATGTCCTCTTTCTGCAAAAAGGACAGCCAAAGGAAGACCAACATATCCTAATCCAATAATAGTTACTTTACTACTAGCATCCATCTATATTTTCTTCTTCCTTTCTCAATTGTTGAATTATATCTCTATCCCTCTCTCCATCTGTAAATCCTCCGCGTTCGTCCGTATATTGTAATAAATACGCAATCGCCTCAAGCTGATCACCAAAAATACGGTCAAATGCTGGAATACGTCCATTTACAAACCCATGTTGCTCTGGGCGTACTCGATTTGTTTTTATAACATCTACAAATTCCACTGCTGTAATAGAGCATTCTTCTAAAATAGCTTTCATTTGAGCTAATGGCGGAATGATAAGAGAATCATACCCAATTTTCTCTATTACCTTTTTACGCATAGCATGTGGTACTGCCGTTAACGAGTTGTTCCATAAATTTGGTCGTTTTGCTATTAAATTCACGAAATATTTCCCCATACTAATTGGATCTGCCGGGTGAAACATATCTAACAAACATTGCAAATCATTTAACGCCACATCATTACCGTCTTCAATAGCATGCAAAAATGGAATTAGTTTTTTTGCCGGAATAGCAAAATCACCATCAACAAATAAACAAATATCTGCCGTAGCATGCATAGCCCCTATCGCTCGTGCTACATTATGTCCAAGCGCCTTCGTGAATTCAACTACAATAACATTCTCTAACTTCGCTTGTTTAATCGTCCCATCATCTGCTCCATTCGCAACAACTATAATTTCATCTACACCTGCTTTTTTCACTTCTTGTATAACAGATCTGATAGTCATTTTTTCTTCTGACACTGGTATAATCGCACTATATTTCGCCTTTTCCTTTTGTAATAAAGCTGGTTTATACTTCCCTATAAACTCTCTATCCCTGTTTCCCTCCGAAAAACCGCCACGTTTACCATATGTTTCGATTACATATTGCAAAGCACGTAAATGATCACCCATAATACGACTAGTCGCTTTCGGATAAGGAGAACCAGGTGATGTGCCAGTATGCACAGGACGAACTTTATTTGTGTAAATTACATCGACCGAAGCCATATCGACAATATCTACTCCTCTAGACATCGCCATTGCTTGAAATAATGCTGGATCTGCTAAATTCCACCATCCAAGCCTCTTGATAACTTCTCTACTCATCGCATGTGGAATTGCGATTAAAGATCCGACAACAAGCTCTTTTTTATTCAAATAACGATTCAACATACATTTTCCAACTGTCGTATAATGTGGTCTCACCTTTAAATACACAGACCAAGTTAAATTATTCACAACAATTTGATGCCCCTGCTGGATTCCTTTCACAAAACGTTGTAGCTCTATATTATCAATAACGATATCACCATCTAAAAATAATACGATGTCACCTTTTGCTTCTCTAGCTCCAATTGCCCGTCCAACATCATTGCCAAGAGAATATTTATAATAAATTACATGGCAATGATGTTGGACGGCTATTTCTTTTGTCTCATCTGTCGATCCATTATCTACTACGATAATTTCATAAGGCTCGAGCTTCTCCACTTCTACTAAGACTTGTGATAAAGTACTTGCTTCATTATGCACTGGAATAACAACTGATACTTTCATACTTGCATCACTCTTACCCTTCCAAGCGAACATAAGAAATAATAGGAATGCGTACAAGTACATCTTCCGGTGGTCCATAAGAAGGAGAAGTACGAACATTTACTGCTCCATCCGTCACAGATAAAAGAATGCCTGCAACAATTTCTACAGCTGTCACAACTTGCACTAACTCACCAACATGGTTACGCAATTCACCAGTAAATAACATATATAAGTCTCCTTTCTTACACTTCTTTAATTGATATAATACTTGTAAATGGTAATAAAACTTCAGTTCCTATTCCTTCTTGCAGCGTTAAGAAATCGTCACCAACTGCTACAATAACACCCGTTAACTGTCCAACTGTCACAGTAATTTCGACGTTTTTACCTAAATACTGCTTTGCAATTTCTTTAAATGGTGATGTATTACATTCTTTTAAAATGTTACAAATAATAGATTGGAATTGACTTGATTTTATAAATTCTTCTGTAGCTTGCTTAGAGTTTCTTTGAATAAATCTGGCGAAGTTTTGTGAAAATAAAAGTCGTTCCACAGCAGGCATTAACTTATCATCTAAAAAATAATTTAATTGTCTATTAAACAATCGGGATAATTTATGCCAATATTTTCTGAACAGACACATATGCTTCTCCTCCTATTATTTTTTACAGTATAAAAATTTACATCCATACATCTTAATGTATACAAAGCAGACTTTTTTTGTGATAGGTAAGGCATACATTTTCTAGAACATATTGATTATTTTTGTATTACATTAAGTAATAATTGTGGATATATTTCCTGAGCATGAAAAAAGACTATCCAAAAGGATAGTCTTTTACACTTCAATATTCCGCAACATCGTATAAATATCGTTATTCACTTTACCAAATGATTTAATGTTATTTTGAATGTTAGATAATAAAACCACATATACACTGCCATTTTTACTAAAACCATTTAAGCAATTCCAACCTGGCATTACACCATGATTTGAGTAGCTTCCTGGATCTACATACCAGCCAAATCCATAATCCTTTTTCACGGCTGTAAACATTTGATTATAACTCTCTTTTGAAATTAATTTTCCAGAAAAGAGTGCTTCATTAAATAAATATAAATCATGCGCGCTCGTATATATATCACCACAACCATATAGTTGTGACATGCTCGGAATATTAGGTGTTGTCATATTGTTATTCACTATTTTATAACCCGTTGATGGGAATCTTGTTTGTTCCAACGCTGTACCAAAACCAGAATGTTTCATACCCGCAGTCGCAAAAATATGTTGTTTTATATATTCTTCGAGCGACTGTCCACTTACCTTCTCAGCAATGTAAGCAAGTATAGAGTAGTTCGAATCGGAATACTTCCATTTCTCTCCTGGACTCCCGATACGCTTTTGATTTCCTATCCGCTTTATCAGTTCTTCATGAGAAATATCTTCTTTTCCCTGCTCATATTCTGGAATGCCTGATGTATGTGTTAATAGATGTTTTAACTGAATGCTATTACCTTGAGGAAAGTCTGGAATATACTTTGCAACTGTATCCTCTACTTGTAACTTATTTTGATCTTTTAATTGCATAATAGCAGTCGCTACAAATGCTTTTGAAATAGAACCAATATAAAAGGTCGTCTCTGAATTATTCGGCACTTGCTTCTCTTTATTAGCCATGCCGTATCCTTTATTCACAAGAACTTTCCCATTCTTCACAATAACAGCTGTCCCACTAAATCCCATGCTCTGTAAATATTGATCCAATTGAGCATTTTCATTAATTTCTTGAGGTGGTCCCTCAGCAGGCTTCTCCACAGCTTGTGCTTGCTTCACTTGTTTTTCCTGCTCTTTTTGTTTTTGTGCTTCTTGCTTCTTTTTTCTTCTTCTTTCTTTTTTAGCTCTTCTTGTTTTTTCATTTCTGCTGCCGCTTTTAAAGTTTCCTCTTTCTTATTATGCGCAACAATTTTTGTATACATGAAATATACAAGTGATAATAGTAAGACGAGAATGATTGTTCTTTTTATGTATACAATCGGCCGACGTGCTTTCCCATTCGCATTATTTTTTTCCTGATCCATGATTGCCTTTTTCCCCTTATTTACCGATAATTTAATTCACCTACACAAAACTTTTTCCAAATCATTTCAGTAGATTATAGACACTCCATTCTATGTCATCCCTACTTTATCACGCGCTGAACATATTACCAACCTATATGTATAAAAAAGAAAAAGAAAATTTACAAAAGTAAGATTCCCTTTAAAATTTCAACATAATAAAAGAGGATATCCTGTAAAAGACTGGTGTTATCAATCTTTTTGGATATCCTCTTATCTAACTATTTATACGTGTTTTTTCATATCATCGGCAACAGATTCAACATTTGTACCTACGATAACTTGTACACTTGTGTTACTTAATTTCATAACACCTTTTGCACCAGCACGTTTTAATGCTGCTTCATTTACTTGACCAGCATCTTTCACTTGTAAGCGTAGACGTGTTGCACAGTTATCAATAACTGTTAAGTTTTCTTTTCCACCTAAAGCTGCTACGTAAGTTTCACCAATTGAACCTGCAACTGGTGCATCACCCTCTTCAGCTAACTCATCGTCATCTTCACGACCAGGAGTTTTTAAATCGAACTTCTTAATTAAGAAGTAGAATACTACGAAGTAAATTGCTGCGTAAATTAAACCGATTCCGGCTAGCAGTACTGGTTTTGTTGCAATACCAAAGTTTAAAACGTAATCGATTGCACCGGCACTAAATGAGAAACCATCGTGAATGCCAAGTGTTGTTGTAATGAATAAAGAAAGACCTGTTAATACTGCATGAATACCGTATAATACTGGTGATAAGAACATGAATGAGAATTCAATCGGTTCTGTAATACCAGTTAAGAATGAAGTTAATGCTAGACCACCTAACATACCTGTAACCATCTTACGTTTCTCTGGTTTCGCAGCCGCAATCATTGCGAAACACGCTGCTGGTAAACCGAACATCATGATCGGGAAGAAACCAGTCATGAACATACCTGCTGATGGATCTTTTGCAAAGAAGCGTGCAATATCACCATGAACGATATCACCAGCTGCATTTGTAAAGTCACCAAGTACAAACCAGAAGTATGTGTTCATTACATGGTGTAAACCGATTGGGATTAATAAACGGTTTAATAATCCGAATAAACCAGCACCAACTGAACCTAAGTTCACGATGCCGTGTGCTACCGCATCAATACCACTTTGAATTGTTGGCCAAATTTGACCGAATACTAATCCTAAAAGGAGCATTACAATAGAAGTAATGATTGGTACAAAACGTTTCCCCGCAAAGAAACCTAACCATTCTGGTAATTTAATCTTATGGAATTTGTTATATAGTAATCCAGCAACAACCCCAGCAATAATACCACCAAGTATGGCCATATTTATTTTCGGCGTTAACGCCGCTGCTTTTGAAACTTTTGTCATTGTATCTGCTAATTTAGTTGGATCTACTGAACCGACTAAATCTTGAACACTTTTTAATTTATCATTCAGCTCTGCTGCTGAATACGCCTTACTTAAAGCATTCGTTGTATTTTGTAAAACAAGATATCCGATTGCCCCAGCAAGTCCAGCTGCTCCACTACCATCAATAGACAAACCGATTGCAACACCAATTGCAAAAATAAGTGCTAAATTATCAAAAATTGCTGCACCGGCCTGTGCCATAACAGGAATATTAAATACGTCTTCTTGTCCTAAACGAAGCAATAATCCTGCTGCTGGTAGTACGGCGATTGGAAGCATTAACGCTTTACCAATACGTTGTAAAAACTGCAACATTTTAATTCCCCCTATCAAATTTATGAAATCGTTATCATTATAAGTACGCTTTAGAAAACGCTTTCTATTACATAATCATAATAACATATAGTTGTATAGATGTGTAGTTTTTATTTTCGAACTTTTTATGGATAAGTTTTCTATTTCCAAACTGTTATATAAAAGGGAAATTCTCCTTGTTAGCTACACAATACACAGACAAAAAAACTTATTATAACACAAATAACTTTCGTTTTATCATTCCACTTTTTCATGTTATTATTTATTTCCGAGCATATCGGGAAAAGTAAACTTAGTTAATTCGAAATAGGAGCGTTGGTACTATGCAGTGCATTGAAACAAACAACTTACAACAGTTGTTAGAACAAGTAAAACCATATACGAAAAAAGGAAAACTTGCTACTTATATCCCCGAACTAGGAAATGCAAATCCAGATGATTTAGGGATTGCCATTTTCCATAAAGAAACAGAATATATCCATGCTGGCAACTCACAAACACTATTTACTCTTCAAAGTATTTCCAAAGTAATTACACTTGCACTTGCCCTTTTAGATCGTGGTGAAGAATATGTATTTTCTAAAGTTGGAATGGAGCCAACTGGTGACCCTTTTAATTCTATTATTAAGTTAGAAACGACAAGTCCTTCCAAACCGCTTAATCCAATGATTAATGCAGGTGCACTAGCTATTACAAGCATGTTAGCTGGAAAAAATAACGAAGAAAAAATGGAGCGTATTCTTCATTTTGTACGTGAAATAACAGATAATCCTACAATTAACTATTCTTCTAAAGTTGCCAATTCAGAATTAGAGACTGCTTACTTAAACCGTTCACTTTGTTACTATATGAAACAAAACGGCATTATCGATTGTGACATTGAAGAACTTATGGATTTATACACTCGTCAATGTGCAGTTGAAGTAAACTGTATCGATTTAGCACGTATTGGTTTAATTTTTGCAATGGACGGCTACGATCCATACAAGAAAAAACAAATTATCCCTAAACAGATTACAAAAATTTGTAAAACATTTATGGTTACTTGCGGGATGTATAATGAATCTGGTGAATTTGCAATTCGCGTTGGAATCCCTGCAAAAAGTGGTGTAGCGGGCGGTATTTTCGGCTGCATAAAAGGCGAAATGGGAATCGGCATTTTCGGACCCGCTTTAGATGCAAACGGAAATAGTATCGCTGGTTTTAAAATTCTTGAATTACTTTCTGCCCAAGAAGGTTGGAGTATATTTTAAATCCGGAAGTTATCCTGCTATACTAGCAGGATTTTTTATTTCACGAAAAATTTAGTTTCACCAATCATCAATAACAAAACAAAAACAATAATGAAAGTTTCGCTTTATTATGCATATTTGCTCCCCCCTCCTGAATAATATAGTACAACCTAACGCTATATGTGGAGGTGTAAAAGATGAAACTGATATTTCAAATGGAAAAACAACCTGTTCTTGAAAAGACAATTCTTCTTTTTATATTGAGTATTGTAGAAAGCTTGAAGTTAAAAGTTGTTTCACTCGATGAAGCTCACCGATACATATTCAATTTAGAGGTGCTTGAATTATTAATGGATCGGAACATCGATGATCAAGTACTAGAGCTTATTCATTTCGGAATGGGACTTGAAGACATTCATCATGTGCTTCCTGAAGAACTTGAGCATACTATCGAAGAATTAAAGTGGCTTTGCATCCAAGTATTAAGTGAGTACAGTATGCATGAAGAATCGGAACAATTAATTGAAGATATACGTTAAAAAAGCACCTATGTAGGTGCTTTTAATGTTTTTTCAAACTATTTTTATACGTTTCAATATTAACAGGTAATTCTTCCTCTTCTAATGTATGCTCATTTACATCTTTATGAATATGAGCACCTTTAGGCGGTTGATGATCATGCCCTTTTTTCTTATGATCAAATGCTTTCCCACGTCCCATACGGATCCCCCTTTCTTTAAAAGAAATCAGTATTAGTATGAAGAAAAGTATGTCGATATATGCAATCCCTTACCAAATTTCCAAGGAAATACTCGAACATTGTATTCTATTCTTCTTACAACAATTGGTCTATCCCAATGAGAATTAATAAAACGCCTGCAATTATAGTCGCCCATTTCCCTAAGTATTCCGCTAAAAATCTTTTACCTACATACGCAAAACCACTAATACAAATAAAACTAAACACCCCAGAAATACATGCTGTAAGCCAAAGATTTAAATTTGTTACTCCAGCATCAAATCCACCTGCAATATTATTTATAGATAATGCAACTCCTAAAACAATTGCTTCAGAAAAACTAATTGTTTTAGAACCATCAAAATCTGCTTTTTCTGGATCACGCAAAATCCCCATAAGTACACTACCATCCTTAGATTCTACGGTGTCTTTTTGATTCAAGAAAGGCTGACATAAAATAAATACCCCAATTATTCCTAACACAATTGCTCCAATAAGGTTTGCTGTAAACTCTGAAATATATAACGCAATCCAGTTCCCAAAAAAGCCAGCTAGTAAAGTAAATGAAAATCCAAAAAATGCGATGATAAAATTGTTAAACCACGAAATCCGAATTTTACGAATGCCATATGCAATTCCAACACCTGCATTATCTAAATTTGAAGCGATCCCGATTAAAAAAATTGAAAATAAACCTGCCGTACTCATAAACAGTCACCCCTTTTTCTCACTTTTCAATGCATATTATGAAAATGTTGAGCAACTGTGCCTGTCTGTTTCATATACTTGTAATAAATGCTCAACATTTTTTCAACAATAGAAAAGGAGTGCCTACATTATGTCCCATGAAAATCCAAATGATCGGCTCGGTAAATTAATAAAGAGACTGTTAAAGGAGCGCGCTCTATCTATGCGCCAACTAGGAACACTTACAAATATTGATCCTGCAACAATTTCAAGAATAATTAATGGTAAACAACAACCTAAGCAAAAACATCTACAACAATTTGCGAAATGTCTACAAGTTCCACCGCAATTGTTGCTTGATGAAATGTACCCTGACTCTCCACACATAAATAAGGAAAAAACAGATATGTACACATCTCTCGATACAATTCAGCAAACATTACAATCCTCTAACTTATTCGACTTCGAGTACACAACAACTCGTGTGAAACAAGAACTTGAAAATTATGAGCGCTATGCTCAAACTACTGAAGGTGAAAAACGTATTCACGAGAGTTTCAAAAGTAAAATAGAACAAATTGATAGTGCTGGTCCTTTCATTGAGCAATTAACAACTATGTACCAACAATTTTGTACAGAAACCATTTCAACCGAAGAGCGTGCGATTCTTGGGGGTGCCTTACTATATTTCATTTTATCAACAGACATTATCCCTGATTATCTTTTTCCAATCGGCTATTTAGATGATGCGATTGCCGTTGAATTAGCTAAGGAAAAATTAATTGAAATAAAACGAAAAACATAGAAAGCATAACAAGCTATTTCAGATATTGAATTTATCCGCCTCTGAAATAGTTACAAAAAAATCGTACAAGCATACTTACTCGCACGATTCAAAAATCAAACTATTTTCTTATTTATTCGTATGACACCATTCATATATAAAAGCAGTAATTACTTTTGTAAACTCAACTAACTGCTCAACTTCAACTTTCTCATTTATTGAATGAGCTTCTTCTAATGTACCTGGTCCGTAAATAACAGCTGGAATATTAAACTCACTAAACCATCCACCATCCGTTACTGTAGCAGACATATCTAAAGTTGCAACTTTCTGTAATATAGATTCATGTGCGGAACTTAGTTTCTGAATAGCCGGATGATTACTATCTACTTCTAAAGAGGGGAAAATCTCACCCCGATCAACAATCATTGATTCTCCGCCCCACTTAAATTGTAGTGGGTTCTCGCTTAACCATGGATCTGCTGCTGCCACTTTTCCTAAATACTCTTCTATTTCTTTTATTATTTGTTCATGCGTTTCATTTGGATAAAAGTGAACCGTTATCCATAACCGGCACTCATCCGCAATAAATGCCGCATGACGCCCTCCTTCAATGACAGCTGGATTAATTGTTGTCGTCCCTGATGGATACCCTTCATATGTTTTCATGACTGCCCAATGACGCTCTAACTCCTGTAAGCTTTGAACAATTTTCATCATTTTCTCAATAGCACTCGCCCCGAATAAACGGCCTCCAGCATGAATCATTTGTCTACGTGTTGCATCATGAAACGTTTGCGGGCTTTTCACTGTAATCCATCCAGTAATTACGCCACCCTGCCCTTGCATATGTAAATTACTTGTATCAACTACTACTGCAAAATCAGCATCATAACCACGCTTACAACATTGAAGTGTTCCTGCTTCTCCCACTTCTTCTCCAATTACCGATTGAAACATTAAGTCACCTGGCAATTCAATTCCCGCTTCTTCTAAAAGCTGAATTGCAAATAAGGCTCCAGCTAGTCCACCTTTCATATCTGCCGCGCCTCTCCCAACTAACCAACCATCTTTTATAAACGGCTCAAACGGATTTGTTTCCCACGCCTCATCTACCGATACTTCAGCTACATCCATATGGCCATTAATAATAAGACTTTTATACAACTCACTTTCCGTCCCTTTTTTTACCCCAACAACATTCGGATCGTTTGGATATATATCCCATTTATCAATAATGAAATTTCGTTTTTTTAGAAACTCTGCAACAAATTCTTGCGCCTCATTTGTATTTCTCGCCGGCGGTGCTGGTGTTTCAAAACGAATTAAAGTTTTTGTGAGTTCTAGTAGCTCCTCTTTTCGTAAATCAATCTGTTCTAATAGCTGTGAAACTTCTTGATTCATTGCTAATTCCCCTTTGCATACTATAGTATGTTTCCAGCTTTATTTTCACAAAAAAAGAGACTGTTTACAAATCTTACAGTCTCTTTTTTTAGCATAAGTTTCTAATATATTTATAAACTTTCTGCTTCTGTTGTATTTACTTTTTCAACATGTTCTATTTTGCTTCCCTTATTTTTGGTCGCACGGTAAAACAGTAAGCAAACAATCATAAATGGAATACCACAATACAATGCCATTCTTTGTTCTGGAATAAAAGCCATAGCTACAATTACTGTTAAATTTAATACTAAAGCAAGCAGTGGTACGAATGGATACAATGGCGTTTTAAATTTCAAGTCTTTAATATCCCCACCTTGCTTCACGTATGTCCTTCTAGCTAATAGATTAGATAGAGCGATCGATGCCCAAACTAATATCGCTCCGAACCCTGCAATTGAAAGAAGCCATAAATAAACTGTATCTTCCGCATAAATACCTGATAGTAATGAGAGACACCCTACAATCGTGCTTACAATCAATGCATAAATAGGAACACCGTTTTTAGATAACTTACTAAAAATCGGGCTAATCATTCCTTGCTTAGACATCGACCATAGCATACGGGAAGTTGCATATAATCCTGAATTCGCAACTGATAGTACCGCTGTAATAATAACGAAATTTATAATATCAGCCGCATAAGGAATACCAATTTTATCAAATACAACTACGAATGGACTTTCTATCACGCCTGCTTGCTGCCAAGGAAATAGTCCCGCAAGAATAAAAATAGATAGTACAAAGAAAACAAGTATGCGCCAAACTGTATTATTAATTGCCTTCGGGATCGTTTTCTCTGGATTTTCACTCTCACCAGCTGCAATACCAACTAGTTCTGTTCCTTGGAAGGAAAAATTAACTGCAATCATCGTAATTAAAATTGCTGATAATCCATTTGGAAACAATCCACCATAATCAGTAAAGCTAGAAAACATCGGTGCTGGTTCATTTCCTTTCATATCTAGAAAACCAAACATTGCTGCCCCGCCTAAAATGATAAATGCAATAATTGTAATTACTTTAATACTTGCAAACCAGAATTCAACCTCCGCAAAACTTCTTGAAGATAACGCATTAATAACAAAGAGCAATACGGCAAAGACTACACACCAAATCCATGATGATACATCTGGAAACCAACGTTTCATTAATATACTAACTGCAATTAATTCAATGCCTATCGTAGCCGTCCAGTTTAGCCACGACATCCAGCCCACTACATAACCCGCTGCAGGTGAAATATGTTTTGTGGCATATGTTTGATACGATCCTGCATCAGGCATCGCAACCGCTAACTCTCCAAGACAGAGCATCGTTAAATACATAACAAATCCACCGACAAGATACGCTGCAATCGCTCCTCCAGGTCCAGCTTCATGAATTGTATAACTGGATCCTAAAAAAAGCCCAGTACCAATAACCCCTCCGAGTGCAATCATAAATATGTGCCGACTTTTCAATTCTCTTTTTAATCCTTGGTTTTGATCCATCATATAACTCCCTCCTTTTCACTTTGCAAACCCATTCGATGTAAGCGTTTTAAAGATTATTCATAGTAAAAATAATTATTTAAAAGAGCAAAAATATATATTACTTATATTAATCACTACCTGTTATTAAAAGGTCATCCCTCACTGTTATTAATAGTTTTTGATCAGCGATAGCTTGTCCTTCTACAACTTCTAATGATTCGATATAACCACTGATTCCCACTTTAATTTCCACTTGCTGCTTATCTATTGTTTCAATTAACGCTAATTTCTCCCACTCATATACGTAAGAACTTTCAGTAACAAATAATTTCTCTACTTTTCCATAACAAGGACTATACACGCCTTCTATAACCGTCTTCACTTAATAAATTCCTCCTCTTAATTAATTTGCACTGAAATGTCGCATACCCTATGAAAAGTTCTAATTCACCCACTCCTTCAATTTAAAGATTTCAATTATTATTTATGCAAGATACGTACCAACCTCAATATCTATATAAAAATTAAGATTTCGCACAAAAAAATCTACATAACCGCAAAATTTTTCTATCGTTTTAAAAGAAAATAGCAAAAAAATTTTGCGATTTTATGAGAATTTTAATAAAATTATAAAAAGTCAGTCTTCATAGGGTAAAACGAGGAGAAGATGATACATGCATACAGAAGAAATTAATTTTAAACAAATTACTGAAATGAATGCGCTATATGAAGCTTTACTCAATGAACTCGATATCGGGATTCATATTATTAATGAGGAAAGTAAAACGATTATCTATAACCGCAAAATGATGGAAATTGAATCAATGGACCGCTTAGATGTGCTATATAAAAGTCCTTTAGAGGTATTTGCATTTGAAGAAAATAAAAATAGTACTCTTATAGAGGCATTAAAATTTGGAAAAACCAAAAAAAATATAAAACAAACGTATTTTAACAATAAAGGGCAAGAAATTACGACGATTAACGATACTTTCCCTATAATAGAAAATGGAAAAATTAAAGGCGCTATTGAAATTTCAAAAGAGATTAGTCACTTAAAACAACCGATAAGAATGAGTCCTTCTCGAAAACAAAATACTAAATTCACCTTTGACCACATAATTGGTGATTCTGGAGCCATTCAATCAATTATTGCAGAAGGAAAGAGGGTAATTCGTACATCCTCATCTATACTTCTTGTAGGAGAAACAGGGACTGGCAAAGAGCTATTTGCACAAAGTATCCATAATGAAAGTCAGCGTTCAACAAAACCATTTATTTCACAAAACTGTGCTGCTATACCTGATACCCTAATGGAAAGCTTATTATTTGGTACGAATCGGGGTGCCTTTACAGGAGCAATAGATAAATCTGGTTTATTTGAAGAAGCAAATGGCGGGACATTGTTGCTAGATGAAATCAACTCATTAAGCCCAGCGCTTCAAGCTAAGTTACTACGGGCTATACAAGAAAAAACAATACGAAGAATCGGGGGCGCACAAGAAAAAGAAATTGATGTTCGTATTATAGCAACTATTAATGAAGACCCTCTTGAAGCTATTGCACACAATCGGTTAAGAGAGGATTTATATTACCGATTAAGCGTCGTTACTTTATGTCTTCCACCTTTACGGGAGCGAAAAGAAGATATTCCAGCTCTTGTTCAGCACTTTATCGAAAAGTACAATATTCAATTCGGGCTTGGCGTAACCGATGTAGATGTCAATGTAAGAGAATTCTTTTATGCACACGATTGGCCCGGAAATGTACGAGAATTGGAACATATAATAGAAGGTTCAATGAACTTAATAGAAGATGAAAATATCATTACAGCGTTTCATCTTCCCACTCGCTTTCGCGAACGACTAAAAAAAGAATTCCATATACAACCTTCCCTAACTAGTCAGAATGCTGATACACCTAAAACTTTAAAGCGCACAATAGAAGAAATGGAAAAGAACTACATCAATCAAATCCTTAAAGAGAATCATGGTAATATCTCACAAGCTGCAAAGTTTTTAGGATTGAGTAGACAAAACTTACAATATCGAATAAAAAAACTGCATTTGCACATATGAAATGAACATACTACTAAGTGTAAAGAAATGGAAAACTTTGTTATAATAAACATATAACATGCTAAAAAGGGGCGATATATATGAGTAATGATAAAAAATTAAAGTTATTACAATACTTATATCTTCTTCCTGCCGTTCTATGTATGATGTTATTCATTAATGCTGATATGAGCAGCTTTCCTTATGCAAAGCTCTTAGGAACAATTAGCGGCTCCTTTGCAGCTATTATGCTTGCTGCTTTTTGGAATTTGAAGCTACGTATGAAGAAAGAGAAATCTTCTTAATTTCAGAGTGCAAAAAAATCGAGCCTTATCAGCTCGATTTTTTTACTTATTATTAAAATTCAACATTCTCCAAATACAAACCACTCGCCTCAGCAAGGCAATTAATTTGATTGCGCTGTTTTTCCTCCAAAATGTTTGGAATTGCTTCAGCATCTAATTGTCCTAATCCAACTTCAATTAATGCCCCAACAATTTTTCGCACCATGTTATGAAGGAATCCATTACCACTTACTCTAATTTGTACAAATCCTGCCTCTTCCATCACATCAAGTGTATACACTTCACGAACCATAGACTTTTTCTTAGATTTTGCATTCGAAAAAGCAGTAAAGTCATGTGAACCAACTAAATGTTTCGCAGCTTCTTTCATACTTTCCACATTTAATTGTTTATTCACGTGCATGCTGTGTTTACGCATAAATGGGTTCGTATGCTCTTCATTCCAAATTTTATAAAGATATGTTTTTGCTTTAGAATTGTAACGAGCATGGAAACGATCTGATACTTCTTCTACACTCGTAATACTAATATCATTTGGTAAGTATTGATTTAAATACTTTTTCACTTTATGTTCCACTAACTTTTCATCACTTTTAAAATTAGCTACTTGATTCAAAGCATGTACACCCGCATCTGTTCTACTACAGCCGATAATTTCAATTTCTTTCCCGACCATTTCAGATATTACGCTTTCGATTTTTCCTTGAATCGTATTATCGTTATTACCAAGACGTTGCCACCCTTTATAACGCGCACCGTCATACTGAATCGTTAATTTATAATTGTGCATAGTATTCTCCTTCATAGAAAATATTCCCTCATACCATGAGGGAATATGAATAAACTTTACTTTCTCACAAGCTTTACTACATTCTCCACATGCGCAGTATGCGGGAACATATCAACTGGTTGTACATATTCCACTTCATAACTCTGCATTAATGCATTTACATCACGTGCTAGCGATGACGGGTTACAAGACACGTAAACAACTTGTTTCGGTTTCACTTTTAAAATCGTTTCAAGTAATTTATCATCGCAACCTGTACGCGGTGGATCGACAACAATGACATCTGGACGCCAGCCTTCTTTTACCCACTTTGGTAACCATTGTTCCGCTTTTCCAGCTTCATATTTTGTGTTTGTAAATCCGTGGCGTTTTGCATTTTTCTTTGCATCTTCAATCGCTTCTGGAATTACATCCATACCACGTACTTCCGCTGCATCATTCGCAAGCCAAAGTCCAATCGTACCGACACCACAATACGCATCCACAATCTTCTCGTTTCCTGTTAAAGCAGCTGCTTTTTTCGCTTCATCGTATAAAACAACGGTTTGTTCTGGATTCAACTGGAAGAATGCACGCGCTGATAATTCAAATGATAAATCACCAAGTGTTTCTTGAATTACGTCTTTTCCAGCTAGTTTAAATGTTTTATCACCGAAAATAACAGATGTTTTACGCCAGTTCACGTTTTGCATAATTGATTTCACACTTGGCATCTGCTTTTGTACTTCTGTGATAAACTGCTCTTTATTTGGTAATTCTTCTTTTGTTGTAATAAGTGTGACTTGTACTTCCCCTGTTTGAACTGCAGTACGTGTCACAATTGTACGTACTAAACCTTTTTGTTTTTTCTCATTGTAAATAGAAACATTTAATTTTTCTAATATACGTCTTACGACTTTTGTCGCTTCATTCGTTGCTTTATGTTGAATCATACAATGAGAAATATCAATTAACTGATGTGAGTTTTGTTTATATAATCCTGTAATAACCTTTTCATCTTTACGTCCCACTTGTAATTGACTTTTATTACGATAATGCCATGGATTTTCCATTCCAAGCGTTGGACGAATTTTCTCTTCTAGACTGTTATTCATATACTTCTCGAATGCTTGTACAACGATATCACGCTTTTGATTTAATTGTTCTTTATAATCTAAATGTTGCAATTGACAGCCACCACATTCCTCATATACTGAGCACGGTGCTTTCACACGATGTGGTGACGATTTACGAACTTTTTTCACTTTTGCTTCAGCGAAGCCACGCTGAATTTTCGTTGCTTCAGCAACAACTTCTTCTCCTGGTAATGCCCCTGGAATGAATACAACTTGTCTCTTAAAATAACCAACGCCTTCTCCGTTAATCCCAAGACGTTTAATTGTCACAGGAAACGTTTGACCAATTTCCAACTTACTCTCTTGTTGTTTTTGTATCATTATTACACCTCTACTCTATACTTTTCCATAAATATAACGCTGCATAACTGCAATATGGTTCACACTCTTGTTTCACTTTTTCTAAAAATGCATCATCAGGCTTATCATCTAATTGAAATACACCTTGCACTGCACGCCTAATCCCAACATCCGCTTCCGGAAACATGTTTTTCCGGCCAAGCCCAAACATTAAAAAGTTTTGCACTGTCCATGCTCCAATACCCCCTATTGGTAACAATTGTGCCGATACTTCTGCTTCTGTTCCGTTTTCTATCCTTGCTAAATCTAATTTACCGCCTACAATATGTTTTGCTAATCCTACTATATATTCGGCTTTTCGCTGACTAAACTTCTGCTCTCTCAATTCTTCTATTGAAATGTTCGCTACTCTTTCTGGTGTTGGGAAAAAGAAAACGCCGTTCTTCTCTGTCCCATATCGTTTTACAAATTGATCTGTTAGCGCAGTAGCAAATTTCAAATTTATTTGTTGATGAATAATACAGCGAAGAAGACAAGCGAAATAATCGAATTCTAAAATAATTGGAGTATAAGCATATGTTTCAAATAGTGGACGTAATGATGTGTTTAAAAAATGATTTTGTATATTTTGAAACGGTTCATTCCAGTGAAAAATGGATTTCATTCGTTTCATTACTTTCTCTTGATCTCCTGCCTGACTAGAGATCCAAAACTGTGGATTTTGAACAGTACCAATCCCTTGCAAACGAACAACAATCTGTTCTTCGTCTATAAAAAGCGGGACATAAATTACTTTCTCGTCTAATTGAATGACGTTTAACGGATCGAAAGATAAACGCTTTAGTACTTCCTCAAAATGGTACGGATATTCTAACGTAACATGTTCGCTCCACATACGTTTCCCCATCCTTTTTACACATCATTATAGCATGAGAAAACCGCAAGCATACATGCTTACGGTTGATTGCTGTTTACTAAATCATCTAGGCTTTTAAAATGATACCCTTTCTCGCGCAAATCATCAATGATTTTCGCAAGTGCTTCCGCATTATCTTTTGATATCGCATGAAGTAACAAAACAGATCCTGGGTGAATCATAGTCATTACATTATTATGAGCGTATTGCCATCCTCTTTGCTGATCTACTTTCCAATCAAGGAATGCAAGCGACCAAAACACGTTATAGTATCCCATTTCTTTCGTAAGAGCTAGCGTTCTTTCACTAAACACCCCTCGCGGAGGACGTACATATTTCACTTCTTTTTGCCCAGTTACTTTTTAATTTCTTCCGTTACACTCGTTAATTCTTCACGAAGTTTTGCGTCATTTACCGTTGTAAAATCAGGGTGACTCCAAGAATGATTACCGATAATATGTCCTTCATTTTTCATTCTTAATAATAAATCTTTTTGTGTTTTTATATAATGTCCCGTCACAAAGAAAGTTGCTGGTACTTTTTTCTCCTTCAGTACATCTAAAATCTTCCCTGTATATCCATTTTCGTATCCATTATCGAATGTTAAATAAATATCTTTTTTCTTCGTATCGCCTAAGTAAAACCCACCATTTTTTTGTAGTAATTCTGTATATAATTTCCCTGCATCTGGCACTGTTTCATTTTTAGGGCGTGGGATTCCCCAGTTATGTGGTGTATTCGTATAAGCAAATGTTGAAACTGGAACAAGTGCCATCATAATTGAAAAAAATGAGACCTATATATAACCATTTATATTTCATAAATAGTCTCCTTTCCATATATAATCGTACCTGTAGTTTCTGTTTTCGTTCTTCCTTTCATGCTGAACATGTTTTTCTATATATACCAAAAAAATACACCTCGAATGATTCGAGGTGTATTTCTCTTTACTTAAATACAGGTTCTTTAAAGCTCGCCAATTTTTCAAGTGATGTTTTATCAACATCAGCATGTAGGCTTTTCCCATGAGAATCCATCGTTACAACTGCTTTAAAACCATCGATACGTAAATGCCACATTGCTTCCGGGATACCGAATTGTAAGAAATCAACATCTTTCACTTCTTTAATACATTCAGCATAATATTGTGCTGCACCACCAATTGCATTTAAGTACACACCACCGTGTTCTTCTAAAGCAGCTAATGTTTTAGCACCCATACCACCCTTACCAATTACAGCACGAATACCGAACTTTTTCATAATATCGCCTTGATATGGCTCTTCACGGATACTTGTTGTTGGACCTGCCGCTTTAATTTGCCAATTATCATTTTCATCTTTCACTACAACTGGACCACAGTGATAAATAATTTGTCCATTTAAATCTACTGGACAATCATTATCCATTAAATGTTTATGAATCGCATCACGTCCGGTATACATCATGCCGTTAATTGTAACAACATCACCAACACGAAGTTCACGAATTTGCTCTTCTGTAATTGGAGCTTGTAATACGATTTCACGCTGCTCTGATTGTTCTTGTGCAGCTTCTTGCTGAAGTGTGTCTTCACCTTCTTGGTATAACCAATCCATAATTTCTCCTGTTTCAGGATGGATTTTTACACCAAGGCGGCGATATGCCCAACAATTATAGGCAACAGATACATAGAAGCTAGCTGGCAGACGGTTATACACGCCAATTTTACAACCAAGTAAAGTTGTTTCTCCGCCAAATCCCATCGTACCAATTCCAAGCTTATTCGCATTTTCTAATACGTACTCTTCAAGTTGTTGTAACTCTGGGATTGGATTGACATCATCTAATGTACGGAATAATTGATTTTTTGCTAATTCGTAACCTGATGTACGGTCTCCCCCGATACCAACACCAATTACACCTGCACTACACCCTTGGCCTTGTGCTTGATATACTGCATGAAGAAGGCATTTACGAATTCCTTCTAAGTCACGACCTGCACGTCCAAGCCCTTCTAATTCACACGGTAAGCTATATTGAATATTTTTATTCTCACAGCCGCCGCCCTTTAAAATTAAACGTGCATCAATGTAATCTTTTTCCCATTGCTCAAACTTAATAACCGGTGTACCTGGTCCTAAATTATTTCCACTATTGTCTCCAAAAAGAGAATCAACAGAATTGGGACGAAGCTTACCATCTTTTGTCGCCCGCTCAAGCGCATTATAGATAGCTTCCTTCAACTTTAATTGATTCACACCAACTGGTGTATAAATTTTAAACGTTGGCATCCCTGTATCTTGGCAAATTGGCGAGATATTATCATCTGCCATTTTAATGTTATTCGTAATTGTGCCAAGTGCCATCGCCGAACGAGTCCCTGCGTTTTCTCGCTCTTTCGCTTGTTGAATCGCACGACGAACATCTTTCGGTAAGTTCGTTGACGTTTCAACAACTAGTTGATACATGCTTTCTTGAAGCTTTTCCATTGTTACTTCCCCCTCAATTGTGAACGCTACCAAAACGTTATGAGATGAAAATTCCATTGTTATGCTCTTCAGCTTTTTATTTATCACGCTATTAAAGTATAAATGAAATTTTTCACAACTTGATTATACCTTTTTTTCTATATTCCTTCTATTATCCGTACAGAAAAAGGCTACCAATTTTGTATTGGTAGCCTTTTTAATATATTATTCGTCTTTTTTAAATTGCTCACATTTTAATTCTAATTCATCTAACATCGCAAGAAGACGATCTACATCTTCTAACTCTACTTCTTCAGGTTCAATTGTATCAATTACTTCAATGAACATATTTAAACGCTCTTTTAAATATACTAATTGTGTATCTTTATCTTGAATTGCTTTTCCCATGAAGGCACTCTCCTTTTAATTCGAGTTGCTTTTATTATACCGCAAAAATGATTGCTATGGGCATGTAATTTCATCGATTTTGTAACAGTAATTCATTCTAATGTAAGCCCTCTCTCTTTTTTCACAAAAAAGTTTCACTTTATAAAAAGCACATATTCTTCTATTATAGAGAATGGACAAATTGTTATTTCAATAGTCAAAGGAGTATTTCATATGACGATATCACAAATAATGAAGCCGATTACTCCTTCTTACGATCCATGGGAAGCGTATATGGACCTTGAAGAGTACGGCAAACTACTATTAACAAACGTTGAGTTTACAACGACGACGTTATGCAATATGCGTTGCGAGCATTGCGCTGTTGGTTACACATTACAGCCGAAAGATCCAAATCCGCTTCCGATGGAGCTTTTATTAAAACGATTAGATGAGATTCCTCATTTACGTTCTTTAAGTATTACAGGCGGAGAACCTATGCTTTCAAAAAAATCCGTCGACAATTATGTAACACCACTCTTAAAATATGCCCATGAACGAGGCGTTCGCACTCAAATCAACTCAAACTTAACTATAGATTTAGCACGTTACGAACAAATTATTCCCTACTTAGATGTATTGCACATTTCACATAACTGGGGAACAATTGATGACTTCGTTGAAGGCGGATTTGCAATGATGGAGCGTAAACCTACTTATGAACAACGCGCAAAATTATTCGAAAGAATGATTACAAATAGTAAAGCTCTATCAAATGCAGGTGTACTCGTATCAGCAGAAACAATGTTAAACAAAAGAACTCTACCACATATGGAACATATTCATCGTCAAATTGTCGAAGAAATGGGATGTAAGCGTCATGAGGTTCATCCGATGTATCCGAGTGACTTCGCGAGCAATTTAGAAATTTTAACGAAAGCTGAAATTCGTGATGCAATTGAGCATTTACTAGAAATTCGCGATGAAAATGTATGGATGTTATTCGGAACATTACCTTTCTATGCTTGCAGTGATGATGAGCGAGACATCGCTACATTTAAAAAATTACAAGAAAGCAAAAATGTAACAGTTCGTAATGACCCAGATGGCCGTTCTCGTTTAAACGTAAATATTTTCGATGGAAATATTATTGTGACAGACTTTGGTGATGTTCCACTTCTAGGAAACATACAAACAAACACATTACAAGAAGCGTATGAAAAATGGAGCGCTTCAAAAACAGCAAAATCATTAAGCTGTCACTGTCCTGCAGTAAAATGTCTTGGACCAAATGTTCTTGTAAAAAACAGCTACTATCCGACAGAAGATTTCTTATCAAAAACAGCAAATATTACATTATAAATAGAAACGTCAGCTTATAAGCTGACGTTTTTCATATTATTGCGAATGCGATGAAGAAATAAATTTAAAAAACAAATGATCATGAATTGGAATAGCTGCCCCAATTCCTTGAGATGTAATATTTTTTACGACAAGCCTTTTTTGATTCCCTTTTAACACAAGGTAGACTTCGCCAAATGTTACTTTTCCTTTTTCATTTACTGCTGGTGTATAAGCGTATAAATATCCAAGTTGACTCGGACTAATATTATATACACGCTCATGTCCTGTACCATAACCAATTGTCGTTTTAAATGAAAGTGGCAATTGTACTTTTTCAAGCGCTTTTAAAAGCATCATTTTTTTCACATCTGCAGCATCTTTCATATCTGCTGTTAAATCACCTTCGATTGTCTTTTGGGTTTCTTGTTTATAGCGAAGTGGGTATAAGCGATCCCCCCCGCGATTGTCATATACATTTCGATTCACTTGCTTATATTCCCAGTTAATCGATGTATCTATTGATTCATAATTTAATGCCCATTGACCTAAATAAATTTTTGCTCGGTATCCTACTGCAAGTGGCGCATTCGAAATTGTTGTTTCATTAAACATTCGAATTAAATCAGGGTTTTCAATTTTGATATTTGCTGTTTTCAATAGTTCTTGCGCAAACTTACTTGGCTGTAAACGCGGTAAATCTTGTGCGTCATTTGGAAATGTATTATCTTTTGAAATATTTAAAACAGATGAAGGCATTTTTACTTCTACCGTTGTCTTTGCAAAACTACTGTTAGGAAATAATAAAATAAACGAGACCATGGTTGAAAGACATATGCTGTATACTCGTTTCACCTGTCTGGCTCCTTCCTACATAAAGGTATATATACTACTTTGTTTATTGTTTTCTCTGGGCACAATTGTTATGCCTATTTTTCATAATAAATAAAAACCAATTCCCATAATGACATACGCTGCTAATAAAGTGCCTCCTTCAAACCAGTTTGTATCCCCATCATTTGAAATCGCAATCGTTAAGAAAACGGCTGTAATCATGGACACAAGTTCTGGTATTGTAAATACTAAAGGCATCCTTTGTGCAAAGGACATGGATAGTAGTACTAATACAGGAGCAACAAACATCGCGATTTGTAATGTAGAACCTACTGCAATTTCTACTGCGATATTCACTTTATTTTTATACGCCATAATAATCGCAGATGCATGTTCTGCTGCATTACCAACAATTGCAACGATAATAACCCCGATAAATAACTCCGACCAGCCAAACGACTTTGCGACCGTTTCAAAAGTATGTACGAGAGCCTCTGACACATAAGCAACTGCAAGTGTTGCTATCGCTAAAATGAGTAACGCTTTACCTTTGGACCACTCTGGCTCTTCCTCATGTGCTACTTCATCACTTTTATGTTGATATACACCACGGTGCGTAACTAACTTAAATAACAATGCAGCAAGGTACATAAGAATCATGATAATAGAAACACCAATACTTAATTGATACGTCTTTCCAGCATCCATCTTCATTGAAAAAATCTCTGGAATAACAAAGGCTACAACAACAGCAAATATTAATAAAGCTGAATTATGCCTTGCATCATAAACATTAAAGCTTTGTCTTTTATATTTAAGGCCTCCTATAAAGAAGGATAGCCCTCCTACTAATAGTAAGTTTCCAAGTACAGAACCAGTTAAAGATGCTAGCACTACTTCAATTAATCCTGCCTGAAGTGCGAAAATTGAAATGATAAGTTCAACGGCATTACCGAACGTTGCATTTAATAATCCACCTATCCGAGGTCCAGAGACAATTGCTAAACTTTCTGTTGCTCTCCCCATAAACCCCGCTAATGCGATAATCGTAATGCAATATACAGCAAACATAATTGTTTGAGGCCAATGCATTGTTTTTCCGAGTACAGAAAGTGGTACACCTATAAGCGCTACTATAAGAAATATTTTATTAAACATGCTTTCCATCCTTCCATCGTATGTATTTCTCCTCATCATTAATATTATTCTTCTCCTAACTTGTCCGATTTCATCACAATTGTGTTTAAAAAATCAGATTGAAGAAAACAGTATGAAAGATATTTAAATTATCTTGTTTAAACGGAGAAAATTATAAATTATGAAAAGAGGTTAAAAATATGCACTTAAAAGAAAAAATCGCAACTATTATTCAAGGTCAACGTACTGGCGTATTATCTACTGTACGTAACGATAAGCCACATGGTGCCTTTATGATGTTTTTCCACGAAGATTTTGTTCTATATGTTGCAACAGATCGAAATTCAAAAAAGATAACAGATATCGAAAAGAATCCAAATGTACATGTACTACTTGGGCGAGAGGGAAAGAAATTAGATGAAGATTACATTGAAGTTGAAGGTATAGCTTCCATCGAAGAAGATCAAACGTTAAAAAACAAATTTTGGACTAATAGCTTAAAACGCTGGTTACTCGGTGTGGAAGATCCCAATTATGTACTAATTAAAATCAATCCCGACACAATTTATTACATCGATGGTGCTGGTACGACCGAGCCCGAGTTTTTACGACTATAAAATAAAAACAAGCCCCCTTAGGTGGGCTTGTTTTGTCGAAAGGTTCTTCTGAAAAAAACAATAAAATAGGTGGAACTTTCTAAAGATTCTGTTATATAATAGAAGTAACTTAAATAAACTGTATTAAAACAGATTGAGAGGAGAAATAAAAATTGATGAAAAGAGAAGAACGAAAAAACATGATTGAATTTATTGAAAAGAAAAAAGGGATTGAACGTGACGAATTATTATTTATGACGGATGATGAAGTAGAGCATATTTATAATGTAACGTACTTTTTATATGAAGAAATAGCAGAGTAGTATAATAATCCCCACCTTATTAAAAATATAAGGTGGGGATTATTTCGTTATTTATACATGAGAATGATTTTCATGTATAATAATGTAAGATTGGAGGAATTTTACTATGAGCTCATGGCTATTATTCGCACTATTATCAGCAATTGCCGCTGCCCTCGTATCTATTTTCGGAAAGATTGGTTTGGACGGAATCGATGCCAATGTTGCGACAACGATTCGATCTATTATTATGGCATTATTTATGGTAGGAGTAATTATTATACAAGGTAAATTTCAAAATATCGGCAACGTACTGCTAAATAAAAAAGCACTGCTATTTATCACATTAAGTGGAATTGCAGGTGCTTCGTCATGGCTATTTTATTTTCTTGCCTTAAAAACAGGAAAGGTCTCTCAAGTAGCCCCTATCGATAAATTAAGTGTAGTGTTTTCTATTATTCTTGCGATGATTATACTCGGTGAAAAGTTAAACTTTATGACTGGTATTGGTGTAGTCTTTATTACAGCTGGTGTACTATTTATTGCTTTCAGCTAAAAAACCGCTATTATTAGCGGTTTTTTCTTTTCCTTATGTAAATCCACACAATCAATGTTACAATTGCCGAAATAAATAAAATCAACATTCCATAATGATGTAAACTATACTCAACGAAGCGCCACTTCTCTCCTAGTTTCCAACCTAGGCCAATAAAAACACTTATCCAAATTAGTGCACCACCGTAAGCATACAGACAAAAACGCCACCATGTTAAATTCGAAACCCCAGCAAAATATGCTGTTAAGTGACGTACTCCCGGTATAAAGTAGCCAATCATTAAAAGAAACGGACCGTATTTTTCAAATAAGATATGTGTTTTTTCAATATGATGTTCTTTAATTCTAATTTTCGGACCGTATTTTTTTAAAACAGGGAGCCCGAGTTTTAAACCTAAGATGTAACTTAATGTAATACCAATCATCGCACCTGCCATTCCACTTAAAAATGCAGCTGTTCCTGACATAACTCCTTTTGAAATATTATAACCGATAAAAGTCAATAAAAACTCATCTGGTATAGGTAATCCAACAATCCCACCAGCTAAAGCTATAATAATTCCAAAATACCCATAATGTGAGATTAACTCGCCAACATGTTGTTCCATTCGGAAGACACATCCTATGCACGATCGTTATTCCATATTGTGCCCGTTCTATCTTCAAGCCAAACATGGTATACATATTCACTATACATTGTTTTTATAATGAACTCTACTTCTATTCCGTTCCTTTAACAGAGATTGAATCCGTGGCTTTTTTGTCCCTCCCCACCGATTATTAGCCTGCACCAATCGGAATTTTACGGGCAGCAGGGTTGCCACTTAACTTCCTTGCATTCGCTAATTTTTAGAGTAGGAGTCTTACTGCCTATAAATAGCCAGATTAAAAAATAAAAATTCATAGGCTTATTTTTTTGTTACAATAAAGGAAAGTTACTTTTTGCAACGGTTTAACTCTCAGGAAAAATGATATATCTAGCAAAAACATAGTTTGGTCTATATAATGCAACTTCTACCTATTAGAGTAACATGCACCCTTTTACATACAACATCATTTTTCTAAATTATACAGGGGGAACGAACATGACCATTGAAAAACAATTTATTCAAAAGATTTACTATAAAACATTTTTAACAGAAGACTCTTCCATCCCGGTAACGGAAGTACTCGGTGAAGCATATATAAATGAATCAAAAAAATGAATTCTCCAATATATCTAATATTCGCTTCGCACAAGGTGAAGTTTATTTTCAAACTAAAGACTTTGAAGCCGCTATATTCAAATGGGAGAAAGTAAATAATGAACTTGCACTCTGGGCCATGAAGAATATTGCAGATGCTTATTTCGAATTAGATTTCCTACCAAAAGCAGAAGAAATTTATAAATCTATCCAAACAGAAGATACAACTCTTACGATGGAAGTTTCCCTACAACTTCTTTCTCTTTATATCGAGCAAAATCGTTTAGGTCTAGCATTTAAGACGATTAGTGAAGCTGTTGCGTTTCAACCGGACTATCCAAATATTACTGCAATCGCTCGATCGTTCTATGAAAAACAAGAAGATTGGAATAATGCTATTGAACTAGCGGTTCAAGAAGGAATTCGAACAAAATCATTGCACTGGTTTGATACTTTAATCAATTATGTAAACAGAGGCTTTACTAACAAAATAAAACCTGAGTATTTCTATGAATCTTTAAAAGCCTTATATGCTACCGATCAAGTTCAGTTTAAAGAACTTGTTATTTCACTTTGGAACAGCTATGAAAATGAATCATTCCATCTACCTTGGATTCAAACAATAAATCACTTATTCTTACATATTGAAGTAGATGCTAATGACGATTGGAATGAAATTTCTACTCGCTATCAAGAGACTTACTTCGAATTGATTACTGGACAACATTTCATGCACGAATTACAAGGACTTGTACCAGATTTATTAACAAATTGGTTTAGTTTAACGAAAGCGGAAAATTCTTTACTTGTCTCCGCAGCAGTATTAGCATGGAATGAAGTTTCACCGACAACTCTAGAATCATTACTTGTAAAAAGCGCAGGTGCCTTACTTTCAAATGCATCAGCTCATTCAAATGTTGATATGGCAGACGTATCAGCATTATTTGAAACGATTACTGTATGGGCTGAGAAGAATGATGTAGATTTAGGTCATCAATTCACACTACTTGTTCGTGAGTTATACGATTTAAACGTTGCACAACTTCTAGTAGCAGGAGCTAGCGATTATGATAAATCAGCCTTTATTAACTCTATACTAGGCGAAAATATATTAAATGAGACTATAACAACTGCAATTACATTTAAAGATGATAGTCAAACTGAAATAACTGAGCTTACAGAGCTAGATATACGAAATATACCAAACTTTGACGAACTTCATAATATACTAGCGGTACCTTCTCAGTCAGAACTAGAAAATAAATGTATTGAAGTTAAATTACCAAGTAGATTTTTACGAAAAAATAAGTTTTCATTCTTTGTCACACCTACTATGCATGGACAAATTGACAAAAACAGCTCTCATTTCGAATACTTACAGGCAGCAGATAGTCTCATCTATGTACTAAATTCAGCTTCACCATTACATGATGAAGAGCTCGATACATTACTATATATTCGTGAGCAAGTACCAAATTTACAGATTCAATTCATCTTACAAACAATTGATGCGAATACTAGTGAAAACATCACAAACAACATTAAGAAGAAAATACTCATACATTTCCCAGAAGCACAATTTTTCCCTTACTCTCCTTCCCAAGAGAGTAGTGAACAGCTAGGTAATGTAACAGACTCTATTCTTTCTAACCTTACTCAGCGTAACGTGGAAAAAGAACGCATTGAAAAATTATTGTGGTTTATCCAAAAAACAATTGCATACCTTTTAAATGAACGTGTGGAATTAGAAAATACGTTAGTGAAATCAGTCCGCTGGAATAAGCATATTTTAGTAAAACTTGATGGTTTTATTAATAATCTTACTGCTATCCAAAAAGATAAAATTCGTTCTATTACAGAATCTTATCTTTTAACAAAAGAAGAGATTACGCAGGATATACATTCTCAAATCCCTGAATTGTTGCAGAGTTGCTCTGATCTCGTTCAAGAAGATAGTGATTTCAAATTGGTCCATGAAGAACTAAATGTGGCAATGAATGAAAGAATTCAAAAGCATGTACAGCAAGTGCTTCTTCCTAAGTTTACTGGGTCTATTCAAGAATGGATTGAAACTGCTCATAATGAATTCATCCAAGCTCAGGCTTATTTAGATGAAATGGGCGATACCTTTAATAAACTCTATGAGGAAGAGCGTATTAAACTTCCTTGCGATTTCAAATTACTAGATGACTGGGATAGAGATGTTGCAAGAATGACGAACAGAATTACAGTGGCTAACATCAATATTTTATTACGCTTTACACCAACACAATTTTTCTTAAAAAGTGCAGGGAAATTATTCGGTAATATGCAAAAAAACCAGTCTATGCTATCAAATAAATATAAACAATATATTGAAACAGAAGATTATACAGAAGTTGCTCAGATGATTTCCAAACAATTCCTTCTTCAATTCGAAGTATTTGAAGGTGCGCTAGAACGTGATATCATGATGTTCTTTAAAGACCCTCTTAGCATATTGAAACAAACTGTAGAAGCGGCCCAACTTGAAATACAAGAAGATGAGCAAACATTAACAAAGCTAAGAACCAATCCAGAAACTTATCATGATCCTTTAACACTATTTAAATTGCAATTGTTACAAAAAAAATTCATGCTAAATATTGAAACTATCGCTTCACAAGAAACAATAAAGTAACACTTTAATCAGTGGGGGATAAATACAACACCAACTGTTTAAACAAGAAAAACCAAGCAACTAATTCGCTTGGTTTTTCTTATTTTTAATTTACAATTTTCACATGTTCAAATGGATAATATATCGCCATGAGCTTTCCTAATACTTCTGTTCTATCAATGAGCCCTAAGCCGTTCCTACTATCCCTACTAACTAAACGATTATCTCCCATCACAAAAATTTTATTTTTAGGAATTGTAATCGGTCCAAAGTCTTCAGTTAAATTGATAAGTAATTTTTCTGCCTGTTTTTTATTATTATTTAAATACTCTTCGTTTTTCACTTGATGATTAACATATAATTGATCATTCTTCATCTCAATTACATCTCCTGGCAATCCAATAACTCTCTTCACGTAGAAATTATCTGTCTTCACGACAATAATATCCTCTCTCTCATAACTTTCAAATTTCTTGGCAAGTTTATTAATGATTACTTTATCTCCATCTTGTAACGTCGGCCTCATCGATGCTCCTTTTACAGTCGTAGGAAAAAACAAAAAGATTTTTGCCAAAAACACTAATAAACATGCTATTGCAATTATTTCAAAGAATTCACGCAAACGTTTTTCTTTTGCATCATTCCACCATCTCATCATCTTTTTATTTTTATTATAAGTACTCCGACCGATTAATTTCCACAAAATTCTGAATTATAACATTAGAATATTACAAATATAAAAATAATAACTCTCATAAATTTGCTATTCTTATATACTATATTCCCTATCTACCAAGCGGGACTTTTTCTATTAAATTCATGCTTAGAAAATATAAAACACTGCATAAATCAAACAGAAAATATAGTAGCATAGCAATAAAAAAAATACTCTCAAAATAGCCTATCTACTATTTTTGAGAGTATCTTTTTATAATCCTACATATACAATACACATCTGCGCTGCGACATATGTAAACCAAATCCAAAGTGGTTCATACTTCAGTTTGCGCCCCCCGATATCTGTAACACCGATAATAAAATCAGAAATCACGAACAATAAACCACCAAGTGCTGGCACCCACCATATTCCTGTATTCTCGTAATATAAGGCGAATGCAAAACAAGCCATTCCTCCGACCCACAAACCGTAAATTAGAGCCCCTATCGTAAACAATTTATCCTGTTTTTCATTTCGGATAAAAAAGAACCATCCTATAATTAGAAAGAGTCCGTATACGAGTAAACCAATCCAAAAACCATTCCATGAAATACCTGTTTGTAAAAATGCTTTCACATAGAAACAATGTGCAAGAGCGAAAGTAACCATTCCTCCAATTAATCGATGACCAATTGGAATCAATCCTGCCATAAATAAATCTCCTATAGTTGATAAAGTCATACCAAGTGCAACCCATGTACTATATTCTACCGACGGATCTTGTAACCATATCCAAATTGCACTACCAGTTAAAGAAAAACTCAGAATAAGACGAACCGCTAACGGCAACGGCATATTATTTCTCGTTCTTTTCGTCTGTCCTATTGCATAAATTGCTCCCGTTAAAAAAAGAATAATTTGCCCGACTAACACAATGTAAAGTACATTCATAATATGTTCTCCTCAATAAATGCTTTTTCTATCTTTTTTTCGTTACATATAGCACGTTTTCCTTTTTCTATGTAAAAAAAGAAGAACAGTGCTGTTCTTCCATTTTAATCGTTTTTCTGTTCTCTATGCTACCTGTTTTTCTTGCTCAATTTTCTGTTTAGCCGGAGCACGATTTACTACAATAATTCCCGCTGCAACACATGCTAAACCAAATAGTACAAAGGAATGAATCGCTTCCCCTAAAATTAGACTGGATAGTAACACACCAAACACTGGTATAAAGAACATATACATCGAAACTTTTCCTACTTTGTTATACTTCATAATTGTATTCCATATACAAAATCCCGCTGCCGATAAGAACGATAAATATATGAGCATAAGTATTGCATGTAGGTTAAATGTAAATGGTATTACTCCAACTTGAAATGCCCCTATACATAGTAACCCAATTGATCCAAAAATCATTTGGTATGCTGTCATGTACCCAACATCTAATGTTTTACTTCCTTCTTTTGCTAGTATATTTCCATACGAATACATCATTGCTGCCCCAAGAAGTAATAAGCTACCTATTCCAAAGTGGAATGATAAGCTTCCATCACTCGGTGCATTCACCAAAATCACACCACAAAAACCGATAGATACCCCAATTACTTTTCTCATATTTAGAGCATCATCTTTATATAAAAAGTGCGCGAGTAAAATTTGAAAGAATGATGATGTTCCTGAAATAATCGCTCCTTCAATTCCTGAACTGTAACTCATTCCAATATAAAAACATATATATTGAAGAAAAGTTTGGAACAAACCAATTTGAACTAACTGCTTCCCTGTTCCCTTTTTGAACTGCATATCTTTTCCTAACGCTTTAAAAAATAATAAGAGCATTGCACCAGATAAGAAAAAGCGATAACCCGCAAATAATATTTGTTCTCCGACTTCTTGTGGCTGAATTCCAAGTTCAACATAGCTTAATTTAATAAAGGGAAATGCGCTTCCCCATAAAAAGGTTGCTACTATTGCAGCAATAAACACGCCAATCGGATTGGTAAAAAATTTCTCTGTCTTCAACTTGATGTCTTCCTTTCCGATCTTTTTATGAACAATATTCATATATACCAAAGGAAATGCGAAAACACAAGTTTTCAGTTTATACTAAAACAAAAACATATCATCTAACAAAAACATATGCTATACTATAGAATAATTACAACTTAATAACTATTAAAATCAGATTCAACAGAAATGCTGCTATCCATTATGGATGGCAGCTTTCGTCGTTTTATAGGGGGTTCGATTTTGATTCTTTTTCTCAATAAGAATTCGGAAGGAGCGAGTAGTAATGAACGCAGAAGTAAAAACATTACAAGCACAAAAAGATATTTCTCATCCCTCTTTATGGGATACATTAAAGAAACATTATGAACTTATATTTGCAATCGCATCTGGTATTTTCATTTTAGCTGGTTGGTTATTCACAAAAAACGAGGCAATAAACGCAGGTATTACCTTCTATATCCTTGCCTATGTAATTGGAGGATTTGCAAAAGCAAAAGAAGGTATTGAGGACACAATTGAAGAGAAAGAGCTAAATGTTGAAATGCTCATGATTTTTGCAGCTATCGGTGCCGCAGTTATCGGTTACTGGGCAGAAGGTGCTATTTTAATCTTCATCTTTGCATTAAGCGGAGCAATGGAATCTTATACATTAAGTAAAAGCCAAAAAGAAATTTCAGCGCTTCTTGATCTACAACCGGAAGAAGCATTACGTATTTCAAACGGAACTGAGGAACGTATTCCCGTTGGACAATTACAAATTAACGATATTATTTTAATTAAGCCAGGTGAGCGTGTTCCTGCTGATGGCACAATTCATAAGGGTGAAACAAATATTGATGAAGCAGCTATTACAGGAGAACCTATTCCGAATGAGAAAAAATTCGGCGATGAAGTATTTGCCGGCACTGTAAATTTACGTGGTGCTATCGAAGTTAAAATTACGAAGACAAGCGATCAAACATTATTCCAAAAGATTATTCGTCTTGTACAAAGTGCACAAAGTGAAAAATCGCCATCACAACTATTCATCGAAAAATTTGAAGGAACATACGTAAAAGGTGTACTACTCGTTGTTGCGCTTATGATGTTCGTTCCTCATTTCTTACTCGATTGGAGTTGGAATGAAACGTTTTATCGCGCTATGATCTTACTTGTAGTCGCTTCTCCTTGTGCGCTAGTTGCAGCCATTACACCAGCAACTTTATCAGCAATTTCAAACGGAGCGAGAAATGGTATTCTCTTTAAAGGTGGTATTCATTTAGAACGTCTAGCTTCAGTAAAGGCGATTGCCTTTGATAAAACAGGAACATTAACACAAGGAAAACCTACTGTAACAGATGTATATGTTCGAGAAGGCATAGCAGAAAGTGAAGTACTTTCTATTACAGCAGCGATTGAAAGTCACTCTACACATCCTTTAGCAGAAGCAATTGTTAAATATGCAAAACATGCTTACGACATTACGATAAAAAAACCAGAAAACGTTGAAGATGTAACTGGTTTTGGATTAAAAGGAATATTAGAAAACAACGCTTATAAAATTGGTAAAGCTGATTTTATCGGAGAAGAAACAAAAACATTTCATAATGGCATTTCTACCTCACTTGAAAAAGAGGGAAAAACTGTCGTTTATATAAGTGATGAGGATGGTATTCTTGGACTAATCGCTTTAAAAGATACCCTTCGTCAAGAAACAATAGCTGCTATTCGTGATTTACAAAGTATTGGTGTAGAAGCAATTATGATTACTGGTGATAATGAAGAAACAGCAAAAGCAATTGCCCATGAAAGTAATATAAAAGAATATTACGCATCATGTTTACCCGAAACGAAAGTTGAAACGATAAAGCAGTTAAAAGAAAAGTACGGCATAGTCGCCATGGTTGGAGATGGTATAAACGATGCACCTGCCCTCGCTACTGCTAGTATTGGTGTTGCAATGGGTGAAGGAACAGACGTAGCATTAGAGACTGCAGACGTTGTTCTCATGAAGAACGAATTATCTCGTCTCTCTCAAGCAATCCGTTTATCAAAACGAATGAACCGTATTGTGAAGCAAAATGTAATTTTTTCGCTAGCTGTAATTGCAATGCTAATTTGTTCTAACTTCTTGCAATTTTTGGCTCTTCCATTCGGTGTTATTGGACATGAAGGAAGTACGATTCTTGTCATTTTAAATGGTTTGCGATTATTAAAAGGAAACAAATAACGGGTCCCTCATAAAGGACCCGCTTTTTTTAATGGTAGCTATTGTGACCGTTCGCACTGCTGCTCGTTTTATGCTTTGGATGCGAACTGCTCTTTTGTTTGTTATTTTTATTATTGTGGTTCTTTTTATTATTACTCATGAAATATCCCCCCTGTTCCCTTTTATTATGGAACAAGAGCTCATTTTTCATTACGGGAATTATTGTCACCCGTTCTATAATGATGGAGTAAGCCATTAATTTCACCGCCAAGTAAAATTACCCATGCAGTTAAGTAAAACCATAACATTAAAATAATGATACCACCGAGACCACCATATGTATTAGCGTAATTTGCAAATTTATCTACATAATAGGCAAATGAGTACGATACCACAATCCATCCTACAGTAGCAAATAAAGCCCCAGATATGACTTCTCTTCGCTTTAATTTCCGATCAGGCGCAAACGTATATACAAAGCTAAATAAAGCGAACAAAACGAAGAAACTCGCTACTAAACGCGTAATACTCCAAACGTAAGAAAAACTATCCGATAAACCAATTGCTTTAAACACAGCTGCCCCAATCACTTGTCCAAATACCGGAACGATTAGTGCAAACACAATCATAAAAATTATTGCTAACGTAAACACGATAGATAAAGCTCTTGTTTTAATAAAGGAACGGGTTTCTGTTACATCATAAGCACGGTTAAAAGCGTTCATAACCGCATTCACCCCGTTTGAAGCAAACCATAGCATCGACAGTAAACCGAATGATAATAAACCACCATTTTGCTCGTTTACAACTTTATCTACGTTTACTTCAATTAAGTTCATCGCATCTTCTGGTACGTACGGTTCTAATAAATTGAGCACACTTTCTGTTTGAAGGTCAATAAAGCCAAGAAGCGTAATTAAGAAAACAAGCCCAGGAAAAATCGCAAGCAAGAAGAAATAAGCGAGCTGTGCTGCCAAGCCCGCTACATCATCGCGCATCGTCCGGTCATATAAATCTTTCCCAAACGAAAAAGTACGATGTCTTCTTACTTTTTCTATAAATTTCTTCATATATTTTTAAACGCTTTTCTTCTCTTCTTTATTTTGCTTTAGCTCAATGTATGCTTCAGTTTTTTTTTCCTCTGCATTTGAGTCTTTCATAAATAATTCACGAGCTTCTTTCATACCACCATCTTCAGCTACCACTGGCTCTTCTTCCGCTTTAAGCTCATCTACCTTCGGAGATACAGCCTGAATTTCGATCGTTTCTGGTTTTTCCACTGGCTCAACTTTTTTCTTACTAAAAATTTCTTTCGTTTCTTTTAACGTCTCTACAACAGACGGCGTTAATTTTTTAATTTCTGCTACTTTCGCTTTCACTACATTAAAATCAGCAAGTTCGCGTCCTTTATCTGTAACACTTTGCACTTTTTCTTTTATCTTCGCATTTTCACCAATTTCAATCATCTTTGTTTTTGCTTTTTCTGCTGTATTTTTTACTTTTTCACGGTTTTCTTTCTTTAACATAGATACAGCTACCCCTGCAGCTACACCAATCGCAATGTTTCGAGCAATATTATTTTTCTTTGCCATATTCCTTCACCCTTTCATTTCTTATGTTAGAAAGTATTACTTTCTAAGCTTCCTCATATTCCTTGTTCATTTCGAATGAAAGCTAATAGCTTTGCACACCCTTCTGTTACAAGGTCATACACTTCTTGGAAGTTCCCTGTAAAGTAAGGATCAGGAACGTCTGTCCAGCCACCGTCTGGAACAAAATCGGACAGCATACCAATATAGCCTCCAGTTTTACCTAAACTTTTTAAATCTGCTATATTCTTGTTGTCCATGGCAATAATATAATCAAACTTTGTTAAGTCTTCTTTTTCTACTTGCCTTGCTTTAATTCCTTCAAAAGCGACTTCATTTTCTTTTAAAATTTTTTGTGTTCCTTTATGTGGTGGATGACCAATATGCCAATCTCCAGTTCCTGCAGAATCAATGACAATTTTCTCTTCGAGTCCCTTTTTTACGACAAGATCTCGAAAAATCGCTTCTGCCATTGGAGAACGGCAAATGTTCCCAAGACAAACAAACAATACTTGGACCATATTTTTGTTTCTTCCCTTCTTGGTGCATTTCTTTGTCCCGCGTTAACGAGCAGTAAGACTCCCACCTCAAAATTCAGCGAATGCAAAGAAGTTAGTTGGGAGATCAACTGCCCGTAAACGTCCGATTGGTTCAACTAATAATCAGTGGGGGATAGCCCTCCCCACTGATTAAAGTTTCACTTTATATATACTTATAGTATAAACAACCAATTATTAATTATAAAGGAAATCCCTACTAATTTAATAGGATTGAAAAGTTTCATTAACGAAAATGATAAAAAATGTTAAGATATCCTTATGTTATTTTAAAGGGGGACACTTCGGTGGATTTATCCGTAAAATCAGAAGAAAACGTTGAATATATGGTAGAAGCTATTAAAGAAAAACTACGCATGGTTAATGCTGGAGCAATGAGAGCAGCTAGCTTTAACGAAGAAATGTACGAGGACTTACGTGACATTTATGAGCATGTTATGAAACGTGAAACATTTAGCATTAGTGAAATGCAAGCTATTACAGAAGAGTTAGGTACATTAATTAAAAAATAACAAAGAGCCTCATAAATAGAGGCTCTTTTTAATTTCAACAAATTCATGACAACTCTGCGCTTTTCCTCATCACATTCTAAAATACTGTACAATGAAAGTAGAACCTCATCTTAGATTTTTTTCTCCATACATACTACTCTAAAAAAATTGCCACACTACCATTGCTAACTGTTTTTACTGGGGGTGCTTACTTATGAGCAATTGGTACAGTAAGACGAAAGATCAAACATTAATCGACCTAGAAACAAATGAACAACACGGTTTAACAGATGAAATCGTAAATGAACGTTTAGAACAATATGGTTCTAATGAATTAGCTACAAAACAAAAACGTACTTTATGGCAGCGCGTTTTCGCCCAAATTAACGACGTCCTCGTATACGTCCTTATTATTGCTGCCCTTATTTCCGCTTTTGTAGGTGAATGGGCCGATGCAAGTATTATCGCGCTCGTTGTTATTTTAAATGCAGTTATCGGTGTCATCCAAGAATCAAAGGCCGAGCAAGCTTTAGAAGCACTAAAGAAAATGGCGACACCTAAAGCTATCGTAAAACGAGACGGCGAACTAAAAGAAATTCCATCTGAGCACGTCGTTCCAGGTGATATCGTTATGCTTGATGCCGGACGATATATACCATGTGATTTACGGCTTATCGAAACCGCTAATTTAAAGGTTGAAGAATCTGCTCTAACTGGTGAATCTGTCCCTGTCGATAAAGATGCAGTCTACCACCCTTCCATGCAAAGTGATGAGCAAGTACCGTTAGGCGATCAAAAAAACATGGCCTTTATGTCGACGCTAGTAACGTATGGACGTGGCGTCGGTGTTGCTGTTGAAACTGGGATGAACTCACAAATTGGTAAGATTGCTACCCTTTTACATGAAGCAGACGATGATATGACACCACTTCAAAAAAGCTTAGCACAAGTAGGAAAATATTTAGGCTTTGTCGCTGTATCTATTTGCGTCATTATGTTTCTCATCGGTTTTTTACAAGGACGAGATACGTTAGAAATGTTTATGACTGCAATTAGTTTAGCTGTTGCAGCCATTCCAGAAGGCTTACCAGCTATCGTTTCCATCGTTCTTGCAATTGGTGTTCAGCGTATGATTAAACAAAATGTTATTATTCGTAAACTACCAGCTGTTGAAGCTCTCGGTTCTGTCACAATTATTTGTTCAGATAAAACGGGTACATTAACTCAAAATAAAATGACTGTTACTCACTTTTATAGTGATCGCACATACGATCATTTAGAAAATTTGAATGTAAATAATGATATACACCGCCTACTATTAGAAAATATGGTTTTATGTAATGATGCTTCTTACAGTACCGACTCACAAACAGGGGATCCTACAGAAATTGCCCTTCTTGTTGCCGGAAGCTCTTTTAACATTCAAAAAGATCATTTAGAAAATACACATGAACGTGTTAACGAACTACCTTTCGATTCTGATCGTAAAATGATGTCAACTGTACATACGTATGATGAAAGCTACTATAGCATGACGAAAGGTGCTATTGATAAACTTTTACCTCACTGCACCCATATCTTTATAAATAACAAAATTGAGGTCTTAACAGATTCTGATAAAAACCAAATATTGGAATCTTCCGGGTCAATGTCCCAAGAAGCTTTAAGAGTACTTTCATTTGCATTTAAACAATATAATGCGAACGATGTGGATATAAATCATCTCGAAGAAAACCTCATCTTTATCGGTCTTGTCGGTATGATTGATCCACCACGTACAGAAGTAAAAAATTCCATTACAGAGTGTAAAAAAGCTGGTATTCGTACAGTTATGATTACTGGCGATCATAAGGATACCGCCTTTGCAATTGCCAAGGAACTTGGTATCGCTGAAGAAAAATCTGAAATTATGATCGGAACTGAACTAGATAACATTTCAGATATAGAACTAGCAAACAAAATTAATCACTTAAATGTATTCGCTAGGGTCTCTCCAGAACATAAAGTGAAGATCGTAAAAGCATTACGTGCTAAAGGAAATATCGTTTCTATGACTGGTGATGGCGTCAATGATGCTCCATCTTTAAAACAAGCAGATGTTGGAGTAGCAATGGGCATTACAGGGACAGATGTCGCAAAAGGCGCAGCAGATGTAGTTTTAACAGATGATAACTTCTCATCTATTGTGAAAGCTGTTGAAGAAGGAAGAAATATTTACCGTAACATAAAAAAATCTATTCTCTTCCTACTGTCTTGTAACTTTGGAGAAATTATCACGTTATTTTTAGCAATTTTACTTGGCTGGGCAACACCGTTACGCCCAATCCACATTTTGTGGGTCAATTTAATTACCGACACACTTCCTGCGCTATCACTTGGTGTTGACCCTGAAGATTCAGATGTGATGAAAGAAAAGCCACGACGCGCGAAAGAAAGCCTATTTAGTGGTAGCGTTCCTTTTCTTATTTTCAACGGGGTTGTAATTGGACTTTTAACGTTAGCAGCCTTTATCGTCGGGGCAAAATTCTATACCGGAGATACAAACTTATTTCCTCTTTTCCCAGAGAAAATTGATGAAGATGCTCTATTACATGCTCAAACGATGGCATTTGTTGTTCTTAGTTTTTCTCAGCTCGTTCATTCATTTAACTTGCGTTCAAGAACGAAATCCCTTTTTTCAATTGGGCTATTTACAAATAAATATTTAGTCTTCTCACTTCTTATCGGGGTTCTTATGCAAGTTTGTATCATCTCCATCCCACCTCTTGCAAATATATTCGGTGTACATGCATTAACAATGCGAGATTGGGGCTTTGTTCTCTTATTAAGTATCATTCCGCTTGTTTTGAATGAAATCATTAAATTAGTTAGAAGAAACTAAAAGGCAATGAGGATTGTTCCTCATTGCCTTTCCATTTATCCTTGTAATTCTTTTTTAATATTCTCTGTTAATGTAGCCATACGTTTGCGACTTTCTTCACGCTCACGTTTATTTTGCTCTTCAATTTGTTGTGTTTCTTGCATACCTCTCGAAATAATATTCCAAGTTTCTTCAAGCGTTTCCATCTTAATACTAGAAGAACCTGATAATCTCGCTACTTCCACACTTTGCGTTGCGATATTTTGTGCATTCTTCTTAAGTAATTCATTCGTACGGCGATCGAGTTCAGCCATAGAATCTGCAACTAGCTTTTGACGTTTCGCATTTACAGCTTGAATGATACCATTTTTAAAGATAGGAATTGTTGTAATAAATGCCGTATTGATCTTACCGATTAATTTATTGTTACCACGTTGAATCATACGAATTTGTGGCGCTGTAAGTAGAGCAACCATACGCGCTTTTTCTAAATCGTCAATACGTTGTTCTAAAATTTCAACAGAGTTTTTCAGAGATTCCAATTCAATACCTGCTAATTGATCATTATTACGTACACGCTCTTCGTACATCGGAACTAGCTCTGTATTTAAACGATCTAATAACATTTCTCCTGCTACTACATACTTTTCTAAGTCTAAGTAATATTTTAAGTTTTGCTCATACAGGCCATCTAATGTACCAATTGATTTTTTCATTTCATCTTGATACTTCGTAATTTCCACATAAACTTTATCAATTTCTCGGCCCATCGTTTGATATTTACTAAAGATTTGTTCAATCATTTTATCCGCTTTTTTGAACATGCGAGAGAAGAAACCACTTTTCTCTTCAGCAAAGTCTTTACTATCAAATCTGTCCATAATTTTACCAAGTTGTTTTAATAATTCACCAGAGTCTTCTATTTTTGATAAAGACATTGTATGTAAAATTTGATCAGCAAAACGTGAAATTTCCATAGAAGGTTCTTTTCCAAGTTCAATTAATTCTAATTGGTCTTTAATATCTACTGCGTTATAAATACGTTGCACATCTGCATCTTGTCTAAGTTGTAAACGCACATCTTGTGCGGTTTGCTCATTTAATTCTGTTTTCGAATCTAGTACGACTGGATTATTCATATGGTATTCTCCCTTTCCTTATAAGAATGGACGAAATAGTCCTTTTATTGTTTGTGATAAATTTTTATAGGCTGATGAACCATGAAACTCAAGATCGAAATTAACTTCTTCAAGCCAATGAGAATCAAATGCTCCTGCTTCAATATACGGTTCAATATCGTTTCTTCCCGTTGGATTAAAGTGGAATACATCTACTCCAATTTGATTTAAAAATAGTAATAAAACTGCATCAGAACGAGTTAATTCTCCGCTCTTCTCATTATTAAATATAACAATTTTCGGTACATCTTGTGAATAATCAAATTTCTCAAGCTGTTCTAAAATGTTCGGTGGGATTTGAGAAAGCTGTGCGAAAACATACAATGCTACATCTTGTTTCGTCTCTTTTGCAATTGGTTTACACATTTCACTTTCGCACGTATGAATGATTGCCTCTGCAATACCATGTTGTAAACCTTCTGGTAAACGTTTATGTGGCCACCAATGACTATTCATAATTAAATCTGGATGTAATTTCCCCCCGCGATCTAATGCATCTCTGTAATGATATTGGAAATTTGCTTTTTGTTCTTTCGTAAATGGAAATGTATTAATTAATAAACTGTTATCAAATGATGTAACAGCCTTTAGTCGCTGAAAATATTCTTTATCATTTTTGGAAACACCTGATATTTTCGCAAATAAAGAAGGGATATAAATGTGTTTATTTTCAACAAAGAAGGTTGGGCGTACAAACGCCTTTTCTTTCGTAATTAAAAAGAGTTCATCGTATGTCGTTTTTAATGTGCGAGCTACAGGTGTATATGAACGGAATTGCCACGGCTTGTACAGTAGTGAATTATCGTGGTGAAGTACTTGTTCAATTTCTTTCGAAGCCTGATATGCTACTGTTGCAACACGCTCGCGGCGGCGATCTGGGAATGGTTCAAGAGAAATACGACCTGGATGAGACACAATAAAAGTTCTTCCCTCTTCATCAATAATCTCAAAGCCATCTTTTCCTTCCGGGTGATAATAAAGCACATCACAACCGAGCATAATAAGAAAATATAAGAAATATATACGACTTTCCTGCGCATCACCATACCAAACGATACGCGGCATTTGTTTCTTATAATTAATCGTAGAGAACCACTTCGCTACGTAATTTTCACTTAATTTAATCATATCGATTAAGAAACGACGAAACCCTTCTGTTTTTAAAGATTGATTATGTTGTTTTTCATACAATTTTAATACCGAAATAAACGTCGTATGTATATAATGCTGTAAATCAGGATTGTCTACTTGCGGTAATAGTTGTTTTCCAGACAAATGGGCTACAAGTCTATTTACTGTAAGTCCATTCGGTGCTTCTTGATGTAATGTAAAAACTTCTTGAATATGGCGCAGTTTTTCGGGATCAATTACCTTATTTAAATTTCGTTCATGCAAAACCTCGATCCCTTTTGCTTCACTATAATCAAATAGCTCATTGAAATATTCATCTACATCATTGGGAACACCAAGAATACGAGTTGCTATATAACTAAATTTCATCTCATTCTCTGTCAGTTCATATTGTGGGCGTTTTTCTAAAAGCGCTTCAAATTGCTTTAAATCTGATTCTTCTTTTAATGCACATGGTTGAAGTGTAAAACGTGAGAACACAACAGTTCACCTCCAAAAACATTTACGTTTTTTATAAAGTCTCTCTTCTATTATAAACTATTTTTAGTTATAAAAAATGGGCGCTCGTATAACGAGCAAACCCATTTCAATTATTTATGTTCATTTTTAGTAGCTGCAACTTCTTCTTTAGCTTGTCCAGAATTCTTCATGTAGTGAAGTATAAATGTTGCTCCAAACGCTACAACTAAAATAATAAAGAACGCTGTATGACTTACTTCAATATGAATAACAGACAGTAGCATTTTTGCTGCAATAATTAAGATTAAAATATAGGCTGTCGTTTCAAGTTCTGGAATACGCTCTAACAATTTTAAGAATACGCCAGCGATACCACGCATCATTAAAATACCGAGCATTCCACCTAATAGTAAAATCCAAACTTCATTCGATACACCAAACGCAGCAAGTACGCTATCTACAGAGAACGCAATATCCATTAACTCAACCATCGCAACCGTTCCCCAGAAGACACCAAACATTCTGAAGAGAATACTATTTTGGTTCATACCATGAGCTTCTTCTTCTTCATTACCTTTTCGTTTATCAATGAAGTATTTAATTGAAAGCCAAGCTAAGTAAAGTGCACCTAGCACCTTTACCCATGCTAATTTAATTAAGAACATTCCGATTCCAATTGCAATAAAGCGGAATACATAAGCTCCAATAAGTCCATAGAATAATGCTTTTTTACGTTTCTCTTCCGGAAGGTGTTTTACCATTACCGCTAACACAAGTGCGTTATCAGCAGATAACAATCCTTCAAGTACAACAAGTGTACCAATTAATCCCCAAGATACTGGATCTTGCAATACTTTAATCCACATGTCCAAGTCGAAAAACTGAGCATACGTATCAAGGATTCCTTGCAAAATACTCATCTTACATTTATCCCCTATTCTTTGCTAGATTTATAGAAAGGTCAAAAAAAGGAAACGAATGTCGTTTCCTTTCTTATGCGTCCAGGCCGTACGCTCTTACAAGCGCACCTAATCCACCTTGGAAACCGCTTCCTACTGCATTAAACTTCCACTGTCCATTATGACGGTATAATTCACAAAAGACAACTGCTGTTTCGATAGAAAAATCTTCTCCTAAATCAAAACGAAGAACTTCTTCATTCGTTTCTTCATTTGCTAGGCGAACAAATGCATTTGCAACCTGTCCAAAGTTTTGATTACGGCCTTCTCCATCATAAATTGTAACTGTAATAGCAATTTTATGAACATCTGCTGGAACCTTTTTCAAATCTACAACAAGTTGCTCATCATCGCCTTCACCTTCACCTGTGCGGTTATCTCCTGTATGCAGAACAGATCCACAAGGAGACTGTAAATTGTTATAGAAAATAAAATCAGTTTCCTTCGTACATTTTCCATTCGCATCTAATAGGAATGCCGATGCATCTAAATCAAAATCAGATCCACCATCATAAGATTTAATATCCCACCCAAGACCAATTACCGCTTTTGTTAAACCAGGGCTTGTCTTACCTAAATCAATCTTCTGTCCTTTTTGTAACTGAATAACCATTTATATTCACCTCTATATTTTAATTTCAAAAAATATATCCATCAGTAAATATACATTTCACTGATGGATATATAAGTCTATTACTCTACATCTAATCCAAAGTTATTACATAGAGAACCTAATCCACCTTGGAATCCACTTCCGATTGCATTGAACTTCCAGTCACCCGCATGACGGTATAATTCACCTACTACAACAGCTGTTTCAATAGAGAAATCTTCTCCTAAATCGTAACGAATTAATTCTGCATTCTTTTCTTCATCTAGAATACGTACGAAAGAGTTAGAAACTTGTCCGAAGTTTTGGCTACGGCCTTCTCCATCATAAATTGTAATTGTGAAGCAGATACGTTCGATATGTGCAGGTACATTTTTTAAATCGACTTTAATCGCTTCGTCATCACCTTCACCGTCACCAGTTCGGTTATCTCCTAAATGCTCTACAGCACCATTCGCACCTTTTGGATTATTATAGAAGACGAAATCCTCTGCTCCTGAAACTTTACCGTTAGCACCTACTAAGAAAATACTAACATCTAAATCGAAATCGTTTTGTCCGTCATAACGATTCGTATCCCAACCAAGTCCTACAAGAACTTTTGAAAGACCTGGATTCGTTTTTGTTAAGTCTACCTTTTGTCCTTTTTTCAATGAAATTGATGCCATATTCAATTCCTCCTTGGTTTATATTATTGATAACGTGATACAATCTCACTTAAGTTTTTATCTTGCGTGCCTTCTCCAACTGCTGAAAACTTCCATTCGTTTCCGTTTCGATACATTTCCCCTGCAATTAAAGTCGTTTTGCCAGCATAATTATCCGACAAGTTATAACGTGCTAATTCTTCACCAGTTTGCGGATTTTGAATCCGAATATATGCATTACGAATCATCCCGAAATCTTGACGACGATTTACACAGTCATAAATATTTACAACGAATACTAAACGATTAATACGGCTCGGAACTTTATGTAATTCTACGAAAATTGTTTCGTCATCACCAGCGCCTTCACCTGTTAAATTATCTCCTGAATGAATAATACTACCACAAGTAGAAAGTTTGTTTCCGAAGTAAACTAAATCGTTTTTGTTTAAAAAGCGATCCCCTTCTAACATAACAACAGATGCATCACAATCTACATTTGGTTTACTTCCAAATAATGAAGACAGAAACCCACCTGATTGCCCAATTGGATCCCAGCCTAAGCCAACCTGTAGTTTTGCTACTTTTGGTTGTCCTTTCGTTAAATCGATCTTTTGACCTTTTTCTAAAATAATAGGCATGCAGTTTCTTCCTTTCTACAAAGCATTTTCCAAGGCGGAAAATATTGTATTCTTCCCTTATATTGTAGCATTATTTACCTAGTGATAAAAAGGATAAATTCTCAGTTATATGAAAACATTCATATAATTTACTTATGATGATGTAAGAAGTGGTAAATAGCACCAATCATTCCTGCGCAATTACCGTTTTGTGCAAGTTTAATCTCACAATTATTATAAATCTCTTTGTTTAAATATTTTTCTACCCCTTCTTTTACTTCTTTTAAGAACTGATTTCCTCTATCAGTAATTCCGCCACCTATAACAATCATTTCTGGATTAAAAATATAAGCAAGGTTACTAATTCCAATCGCTAAATGTTTAAAAAAAACCTCAACTGCTTGCGTAACTTCCCTATCTCCTTTATCATACAATTCGAAAATTGTTTTTCCATTCCAATCACTTTCCCCTTTGTATTTTCGCACAAGACGAATTAACCCTGAAATGGAAGCGACCTCTTCAAACTGCCTTCCTTCTATTAACATATTTCCCCATTCACCAGCACTAAAAGAATGTCCCCTGTATAATTCTCCATCTATAAAAATCGCTCCTCCAATACCAGTTCCAAGAGTAAGCATAATAAAATTTCTTTTTCCGTTTCCAATACCTTTCCACTTCTCACCCAAAGCTGCACAATTCACATCATTTTCAACAGACACAGGAACTTGTAATACCTCTTGCAATCTATCAATAATAGGAATAGTCGCGTAGTTCGGAATATGCTCCGCCCCTCCCGTTACAACTCCTTTATGAATATTAACAATTCCCGCAGTACTAATGCCAATTCCCGAAATCGTATGTTCATTCATTAATTTTCGGGATAGAAGAATAAGTTTTTGAATGATTTGTTCCCCACCCAAATGAATTTCTGTTGGAACTGTTTTATGCTTTAGTACTGTTCCTGTTTCTGAAACCATTCCATATTTAATTTGTGTACCACCAATATCAAATGCAATATATTCTTTCATCTGCTATCACTTCCTCTACTGTAATAAATGTAAAATTCTCATTGCTCTACTATTTATAAAGTGAAACTTTAATCAGTGGGGGGTTTTGTTCATCCCCCCACCTAACTTCTTTGCTTTCGCTGAATTTTGAGGTGGGGGTCTTACTGCCCGGCGAATAGCGGGGTAAAGAGTTTACACTAACTCTTTTCTCTCTTTAGAAATACACCACCTTTTTCTATATATAGTTTTTTTTGCATAAAACTCTTTTTCCTATGAAATATTACAAAGGGATGTATTTTAGATGGAATATTAATTTCTTAGGAGGAAAACAATGACGAAAATCTTCATTTTAGCATCAACACTCTCTTTATCTTTTTTTAGTGGTTTAAATATCGGTAATGCAGCAACGGAAAACTTCTCTCCAGTAACAAACGCAATTGTACAAAATAACGATCATTTAGCAGAAGGCAACTCAAAAGATAATAATAAACCACCAGGAAACAGCGGTTCTCAAGATGATAGTGGTTCTGGTGGCAACGGCTCTGGCGGCAGTGGTTCTGGCGGCAATGGTTCTGGTGACAACGGCTCTGGTGGCAACGGTTCTGGTGGCAGTGGTTCTGGTGGCAACGGTTCTGGCGGCAACGGTTCTGGTGGTAACGGTTCTGATGGCAGTGGTTCTGGTGGCAACGGCTCTGGCGGCAGTGGTTCTGGCGGCTCTGGCGGCAATGGCTCTGGCGGCAATGGCTCTGGTGGCAATGGCTCTGGTGGCAACGGTTCTGGTGACAACGGCTCTGGTGGCAGTGGCTCTGGTGGCAACGGTTCTGGTGGCAGTGGTTCTGGCGGCAATGGCTCTGGTGGCAATGGCTCTGGTGGCAATGGTTCTGGTGACAACGGCTCTGGTGGCAGTGGCTCTGGTGGCAACGGTTCTGGTGGCAGTGGCTCTGGTGGCAACGGTTCTGGTGGCAGTGGCTCTGGTGGCAGTGGTTCTGGTGGCAACGGTTCTGGTGGCAACGGTTCTGGTGGCAGTGGTTCTGGTGGCAACGGTTCTGGTGGCAACGGTTCTGGTGGCAGTGGTTCTGGTGGCAGTGGTTCTGGTGGCAACGGTTCTGGTGGCAACGGTTCTGGTGGTAACGGTTCTGGTGGTAACGGCTCTGGTGGTAACGGTTCTCAAGGTGGCAATGGCTCTCAGGGAGGCAACCGTGTTAAAGGCGACAGCAATTCTCAAGGTGGTGGCTCTCAGGGAGGCAACCGTGTTAAAGGCGACAGCAATTCTCAAGGTGGTGGCTCTCAGGGGGGCAACCGTGTTAAAGGCGACAGCAGTTCTCAAAGTGATAACGGCTCTCAAAACGGCAAAGTAAAAGATAATTCAGTAAAACAAGGCGATAAGTTACCTAATACTGCAACACATTATCCTGCTTCTATTTTAATTGGTCTTTCAACATTCCTAATTGGTATGTTACTATTTATTCGTCGTAAAAACGCAAAATAAAAAATAACATCCTTCCATCTAAAAATTACATGATACAAACAATAAAATGAAAAAGGACCTTGGATCGCATTTTATCATGTAATCCAAGGTCCTTTTTATCATCTATAAAAAAGAGTATTAATACGCTTTTCCCCAATACACCATTTGCTTCGCCTTTTTACTACAGCAAATACATTCGTCAGCTAAACTTTCTTGTTCGAACGGAATACAACGTGAAGATACTCCAACTTCTTCTTTTAATTTTTCTTCACAAGCTAGTTCTCCGCACCACATTGCTTTAATAAAACCTTGTTTTTCATCAGCTATTTTTTTCATCTCTTCGAAATTCGTCACACTATAAGTACTCTCATCTCTAAATACTTTTGCTTTATTAAATAAAGAATGATGAATCTCCTCAAGTAATGATGGAATGCGTTCTTCTAATTGATCCATTGATATAAACTCTTTTTCCTTCGTATCTCTTCTTACAAGTACGACTTGATTCTTTTCAATATCCTTTGGACCAACTTCTAATCGAATTGGAATTCCCTTCATTTCATACTCATTAAATTTCCAACCAGGTGTTTTATTGCTAGCATCTACTTTCACACGTGCAACGTTTTGAATACGCCCTTGTAACTCTGTTGCCTTTTCTAACACACCTTCTTTATGCTGCGCAATCGGTACGATAGCAACTTGCACTGGAGCAACTTTTGGTGGCATTACAAGCCCATTGTTATCACTATGAACCATAATCAGTCCACCTATCATCCTTGTTGATACACCCCAAGATGTTTGGTGTACATATTGCCATTTACCGTTACGATCTAAAAACTTAATATCAAATGCTTCTGAGAAGTTCGTCCCAAAGTTATGAGATGTTCCTGTTTGAAGTGCTTTTCCATCATGCATTAAGCTTTCAATCGTATAAGTTGCCTTCGCTCCGGCAAACTTTTCTTTTTCTGTTTTTTGCCCCTTAATAACTGGAATGGCTAGGTAATCTTCACAAAAAGCAGCATACAAATTTAAAATATTTAATGTTTCATTTTGAGATTCCTCTGCTGTTTCATGAATTGTATGACCCTCTTGCCATAAAAATTCAGTCGTACGAAGGAATGGTCTCGTTGTCTTCTCCCAACGAACTACTGAACACCACTGATTATATAACTTTGGTAAATCATTATATGATTGAACAATTTTTGAAAAATGCTCACAAAATAGAGTTTCAGATGTAGGGCGTACACAAAGTCGTTCCGCCAATTTCTCATCCCCGCCATGAGTAACCCATGCTACTTCCGGAGCAAATCCTTCCACATGATCCTTCTCTTTTTGCAATAAACTCTCCGGAATAAACATTGGCATATACACATTTTCATGACCGGATTTTTTTAACTTTTCATCCATCACTTTCTGCATATTTTCCCATAAGGCATAACCGTACGGACGTAGAATCATACACCCTTTTACACTTGAATAATCAACAAGTTCAGCTTTTTTTACAATATCGGTATACCACTGCGCAAAGTCCTCTTCCATCTTCGTAATAGCTTGTACCTGTTCTTTTGCCATAGTCCTTCTTCCTCCTTTAGAAAATACAAAAAAAGCCCGTGTCCCCAAATAGGGACCGAGCTTTGTCGGCGTTACCACCCTGATTCATACACAAAAAAATTGTGCATGCTCTCTTTTTGATAACGGGAAATTCCCGCTGCATATGCAGAACTCAAAGGTAGGTTCCATATTGCCTTTTTAAGAATCTTTCAGCCTGGCGGATTCTCTCTCTGCTAAAAAGGTTGGACATGTACTAGTCCTTTTTCATCGTTATAACGAAATAAATTTGTTGATTATCATAATACAAATTCTTTTTTAAAACAATAGCTAATTTTCTTATTATTATATATTCTTTTCATTTTTTGCAGTTTTATACGTAGCTTTTTCGAGAGACTTTTACAAGTTGATGTGCAATCATACCGATAAGTGTACCTAGTAGAACGAAGAAACCAATAAATCCATATCCCATTCCTTCCCATCCACCAATAATCATCATTGTAATAGGAAAGGATGCTAAGCAAAGAAGTATTAAACTAAGTGCAAATATAATATCAAACTGTTTGTCTGGAAAACGTTTCTTTAATAAATATGAAATAGCAAATACAAGAAAAATAGTGATTCCACCAATGATGTAAAAGATACCAAAGCCATCCAGCCAATTCATAGTATTCCCTCCTTACATTCATTCTCTTATAATTATTATATGTTCAATTTTTCTGAAAATAAACATATAAATTTTATTCAGAAACATATTTTTATTACTAGGTATTAATAGTAATATATAAGAATAGGTTTTATATAATCAGGAGGTCTATTTTATGAGTAAAGCATTAACAAATCATGTCATCATATTATCTTTCGACTGTTTATCAGCTTTAGATTTTCCTATATTACAAAAACTCCCTAATTTCCAAACATTAATAAACAAGGGGGCGATTGCAAAAAAAGTGGAACCTATTTATCCTTCTGTAACATATCCAAGTCACTCAACAATCGTTACTGGAAACTATCCTAATAAACATGGCGTTGTCAGCAATACATTACTTCAACCAGGACGTGAGTCACCAGATTGGCATTGGTATCGAAAGTCCATTAAAGGAACAACTTTATACGATGAAGCACGCAAAGCAAATTTAACGACAGCTGCCCTTCTATGGCCTGTTACTGGAAGAGCAAATATTGATTACAATTTACCAGAAATCTTTCCAAATAGACCGTGGCAAAATCAAATTTTAGTTTCATTATTTAGCGGTAGTCCGCTATATCAACTAGATTTAAATCGTCGTTTCGGTCATATACGAAATGGACTGTCACAGCCTGAACTTGATGATTTCGTCCTCGCTTCTACTGTACATACAATCCATACGAAAAAGCCTAATATTATGTTCGTACATTTTACCGATTTAGATACTCAAAGACACTATCATGGCTTTGAGTCTAAAGAAACAATAGCTGCAATCCACAGACACGACGAACGCCTTGGAAAAATTATTCATGCATTAAAAGAAAGCGGGATATACGAAGAAAGTACAATTATTGCACTTGGCGATCATAGCGCTTTAAGTGAAAACAAAGCAATCCAATTAAATGTCCTATTTCGTCAAAAAGGACTTATATCCGTAAATAAAAGTGGAAAGTTACTAGATTGGAAAGCTTATTGCCAAAGCTGTGATGGATCTGCCTACGTACATGTAAAAGATAAAAATGATACTGAAACGATTAAAGAGATTCAACTTCTTCTTGAAGAACTTTTTCAGAATAAACAAAACGGAATTGAATTTATTCTGCACGATGAAGGTGCAAAAGAACGTGGTGCTGATGGTAATTGCTTATTTATGCTAGAAGCCATGGAAGGTTATTACTTCCTTGAAAATTATACAGGTGATTTCATAAAAGAAATTAATAAAAAAGATGTTACTTCTAGTAAGAAATATACATTCGGCACACATGGATATTCCCCAACAAAACCTAACTATGAAACAATTTTTATGGCTGCTGGGAAAGGTATTCAAAGCGGCGTTACAATTCCGTATATGAGACTGATTGATGAAGGTCCGACTATCGCTAAGTTACTCGGTTTGCACTTAGGTGAAACAGACGGCGCCATTGTAGAGGATTTACTTCAATTGTAAAGAACTGTGTATATATGTAAAAGTTATGTAAAAATCATCACTGTTTCTCTTTTTATAATTATTATTTTTGTACACTGTTAGTAGAACAAATTTAAGGGGGAACATTATATGAAAAAAATGTCCAGACAAGAAAAAAGCTGGATATTATACGATTGGGCGAACTCGGTATATTCGCTCGTCATTACAACTGCATTATTTCCAATTTACTTTAAAGCAGCTGCAAAAGAAGCTGGACTATCTGGTGCAACTTCAACAGCCTATTGGGGATATGCAAACTCGTTCGCTACACTTTTAATTTCTATACTTGCTCCTATTCTCGGCACAGTTGCTGATTATAAAGGGTTTAAAAAAAGATTTTTCACATTCTTCTTTGGACTTGGCATCGTATTTACAAGTATGCTAGCAGTTGTGCCAACATCTCAGTGGTACTTATTACTAGGATGCTATATGCTTGCATTAGTTGGCTTTGCTGGAGCAAATATTTTTTATGATGCATTTTTAGTAGATGTTACCTCTAAAGATAGAATGGACCGAATTTCTACAAGAGGATTTGCATTAGGTTATATCGGGAGCACAATTCCTTTTATCGGTTGTATTGCTCTTATCATTCTTTCTCAAAAGGGAACTATCCCCTTATCGGTCGGTATTGCTAGTCAAATTTCTTTTGCAATAACAGCTCTTTGGTGGGGGTTATTTACAATTCCAATGCTAAAAAATGTAGAGCAAACACACTATATTGAACGCCACCCAAGACCAATTGCAATGAGCTTCAAGCGCCTTGCTGATACTTTTAAAAATATTAAAGAATATAAAACTGTATTTATGTTCCTAATAGCTTACTTTTTCTATATTGACGGGGTCGATACAATTATTACTATGTCTACTGCTTACGGAACAGATCTCGGTATTAGTGCAACTAATCTATTAATCATCTTATTTGTAACACAAATTGTCGCTTGTCCATTCGCTTTATTATACGGAAAACTATCAGAAACATTTACCGGTAAAAAAATGCTATATGTCGGTATTATTATTTATATCATTATCTGCACATATGCTTATTTCTTAAAAACGACACTTGATTTCTGGATTTTAGCAATGTTAGTTGCTACTTCTCAGGGCGGGATTCAAGCACTTAGCCGTTCATATTTCGCAAAACTAGTACCGAAAGAATCTGCAAATGAATTCTTCGGATTTTATAATATCTTTGGTAAATTCGCGGCAATTATGGGTCCAGTATTAGTAGGTGTCACAACACAATTAACAGGAAAAACAAACGCTGGTGTACTTAGTATTATTGTTCTGTTTATTATCGGTGGATTCCTATTAACTAGAGTTCCTGAAAATGATACATCTGTTACACCACCTACCCCTAAAACTAAAACGATATAAGTAAAGAAAAGACTCCTCTCACACAAGAGAGATCTTTTTCTTATATTTTTAACGATAACGCCTTACATTAAAAACGCTACAGCTGGCTTTACAACTATAGCGGCACATAGTGCAACTAAAAGCGGTATATCATGAAAATCTATCCATTTATTCAAGCCTACCGATGCGAAAAACAAACCAAAAATTAATACAATGAGCACATAATATGTAACATTTGCACCTTCATTATGCGATGCCAAAGTTTTAAACATATAATGTAATGCGATGCTACAAATAAATAGTGCATACCAGTTTACTTGAAGTTCAGTTAACCAATAATAAAGTCCAAACAATAGCGTACTTATAGCTACTAATGTCGTAACTAAAAAGCTTATTTTCTCTCTCCCCAACAACTAATCCCCCTAAAGCTTGTACAAAAATAATTTATCAACAGTTGTTCCTAATACTTCAGCTAAACGAAATGCTAGCGCTAAACTTGGATCATATTTATTATTCTCAATTGCATTTATCGTCTGTCTTGATACGTTACACTTATCCGCTAATGCACCTTGTGAAATATTATTTTCAGTGCGTAATTCATAGATTTGATTTTTCACACCATTTCTCCTAACCTGTAAAATTATTTTTACAACATCAGTATATAGTCGGTACATTTCATTGTCAAAAGATTGCCATGAAAAAAGGGAGCAATTCGCCCCCCTTACAATAGCTATTTCGAAACCAATGAATTTGTCGTTTCCTCTCGATTAACAACATCTTCTTTGTTTATTTGCATGCGTAAAACCGGACCTATCGCTAGTAAAATAAGTGACATCGCTATACAAAATACAATAACTAGTGACGTCATTTCCTTCAATCCTCCAGCTAGTGATGTTCCAATTAGCATGGCGCCCATAAACAGTGGTAAAATTGTTCCATTCACTCTTCCAATCATATTTTCTGGTACAAGTTGAATCATAAGCGTACCGACAACGATATTTAAACAAACGTTTGTTTAACTGTTTTTATGCATATGTAAGCCAACTAATCAAACGTTTGTTTAAAAAGAAATACGCCCCCTATAGGGCGTATTCTCATCAATCACCGCCACCTCCACCACCATCGCAGCTGCCTCCGCTATCTCCACCGAAAGACCCTCCACAATCATGTGAACCTCCGTGCGAGCTATCATTATCAGATCCAGCAAAGAAAAATAATGGTGATGAGCTGTTAGATGAATTATGAATGTTATTTTGTTTCGTAAGATTTACCTTCTTTTTGTTTGATCGAACTGCTGTTACAATTGTTCCAACTACAACAAATAATAGTATGACAATAATAAATTCCATATAAAAGCCTCCCTTAATCCTCGAATAATTGAATGGTCCTCTCTAGATTTTCAAGCGAAATAAAGCGCGATTCACGAAGAATCTCTTTTCCATTATGAAATAATAAAATTGTCGGTCCTGTAAATACCGCATATCGCCCTGCAATCTCTTGCATGTCTTGTAGTAATATTTCTACTTTCTCTACGTAATCATAATTCTCTAATACATAGTTTACTTTCCGTAGCATAACATCACAAACGCCACAATTTTCCGTTTTAATAAATAGAAGTACCAATTGTTGTTTTTCAATATATATTGCTAATTCTTCTATCGTTTCAAATTTATTCATCTTATCCCTCTTAACGTAATTTACGAAATACTTTATCTTGATACATACGAAATGCTGAACTATCTTTAATCTTTCTCTTTTCCATTACCTGCTGAAAGCGTAGTGTTTTTGCTGTTAACTCTTCTTGTAATTTTTTTCTCTTTGCTTCATCATAACAACAAGCGATTAAATCCTCTATTTTCAATATATCTTTTTGCAATTCCATTTCTGGTGGAATCATGCCTGCATTTTTCAAGATTTTATAACTCATTCTTAATTCTGGAGGTACCATTGAAAGATCTTCTAATTGTAGTGGTTTTCCTTGTCCCGGAATATTATCAAGATCACCATTCCGTATCGCTTGACGAATTTTTTCCTCAGCAATGTTCAAAAACACATCCACACTATCCCCTCCTTTACATATTTTTACTATTATTTTACATGAAATTTCATCATCCTGCTACGTCATTCAAAATTGACTCCATAAATTCACCGAAAATTCTTTTAAACGATATATAAAATTAATAATGTATAAAAAGACGGTAATATTCCTTCTTATATAAGCGCACCATAAGAGTGCTTCTTCATACAATTCTCATGTAAGAATTCTCGAAAATCATGTTAATCACAAAGAAAAGGACTCATACATACTACTACTTACTTACTTACTTACTTACTTACTTACGTTACTTACGTTACTTACGTTACTTACTTACTACTTACTTACTTACTTACTTA